>JBAVUB010000409.1:0-4841 GCA_049696575.1 Acidobacteriaceae bacterium
AAGCTGCACGGCCACTGGGCGCTCATTCGCATGAAGGGCGATCGCTTCGGCGAGAAAGGCAAGAACAACTGGCTGCTCATCAAGGAGCACGATGAGTACGAGCGCACCGCCGACGACCCCGCCATCACCGACGAGGCGCCGGACAGTGTGGTGACCGGCCGCAGCATGGAGCAAATCGCCGCTGCGGACGACCACACCTGGAATTCCTATGTTCCGGAAAAGAAGCCGCCGGCCAACCGCTCTCTACTGACACGAAGGACCCTCCCAGCAAAGGATCCGCCGAAGCCTGCAACCCTTCCCGTCCCCGATCGCGAAAGCCTCCTGCACGACGCCCCACGCGAAAAGATGCCCGGCTTTCTCCCGCCGGAACTGGCCTCCTCCGTTGAAAAGCCGCCCGAGGGCGATGACTGGCTGCACGAACTCAAGCTCGATGGCTATCGCATCCAGGTCCACATCGACGAAAAAGACGGAAAACGCCGGGCGCGCCTCTTCACGCGCAAGGGTCTGGACTGGACGCATCGGATGCGCGACGTGGCCGAAGCCGCCGCTGAGCTTCCCGTCCACGCGGCTATTCTCGACGGCGAAGTGGTCGTTCTGAACGAGCTGGGCGGAAGTAGCTTCGCCGATCTGCAGGCTGCTTTTGAGGAGGGCGCGCCGCACCCGCTCACGTATTATGCCTTTGACCTGCTCCATCTCGACGGCCACAACTTGCGCAACCTGCCGCTCGAGCGGCGCAAGACCTTCCTCGAAGGCTTGCTTCAGGATCACGGCGACGGCACGCTGCGCTATAGCAGCCATATTCGCGCCAACGGAGGCGCCATGTTCCACCGCGCCTGCGAAATGGGCGCCGAGGGCATCGTCTCCAAGCTGGCCAGTTCGCCCTGGCGTTCGGAGCGTTCACATTTTTGGCTCAAATCGAAATGCGTCCTGCAGCAGGAATTCGTCGTGGGTGGGTTCACGCCGCTCTCCACCGGCAGCCACGGCATCGGGTCGCTGCTGCTCGGCTACTACAGCGACGGCGACCTCATCTATGCGGGCCGCACGGGAACCGGCTTTACCCGCAAGACGCACGAGTTGCTGCGCGACCGTCTCGACGCATTGCGCCAGGCGAAGCCCACGTTTCAAGAAGTGCCTGCCGAAGCGAAGAAGGACGCGATCTGGGTCAAGCCCTCCACGGTGATTGAGGCGCGCTTCGCCGCGTGGACCGCCGACAATCTTGTGCGCCAAGCCGCGTTCCTCGGCCTCCGCGAAGACAAGGATCCGAAGGAAGTCGTGCGCGAAACGGCGGGACCCGTTCCGAAGTTCTCTGGAAAGCACCGGCGCGAAGAGAAGCCCGCAGTCAAAGCGGCGCAGCATGCCAGCCCCCCGGCAACCGCCGCCAGGATCGAATCGCGGCCCCCATCCAAATCCCGTAGCGATCGCGCGCAGGTCGCCGGCGTCTCCATCACTCATCCCGACAAGATTCTTGATGAAGAAAGCCGCCTCACCAAGCTGCAGCTTGCGGAGTACTACGCCGCCGTCGCCGATCATCTGCTCCCGCACATTGCCGACCGCCCGCTGAGCATCGTGCGCTGTCCGGAAGGCAGCGGCAAGCCCTGCTTCTTCCAAAAGCAAATTGGGAAGGGTATGCCTGCCGGCGTCGACAGCGTGCCGGTTCTGGTGAAGAAGGGCACGAAACCGGAGCAGTACATCACCGTCTCCACGCGCGAGGGTCTTGTCGGTCTTGGGCAGATGGGCGTGCTCGAACTGCATCCCTGGGGTTCGAGCAATAAAACCCTCGAAAAGCCTGACCGCCTCATCATCGACCTCGATCCCGATCCGGAACTCCCGTGGAAGCGCCTGGTCGCGAGCGCGGTCGAGGTCCGCGAACTGATGAAGCACCTCGGCCTCGAAGCCTTCGTCAAATCCACCGGCGGCAAAGGCCTGCACGTCGTCGCGCCGATCGAACCACAACACGAGTGGCCGATCTTCAAGGAATTTGCGCACCACTTCGTGCTGATGATGGAGCGCGCCAACCCGAAACTCTACCTGACCAAAATGACCAAGTCCGCCCGCACCGGCCGCATCTTCCTCGACTACCTCCGCAACGAGCGCGGGGCGACCGCCGTGGCTCCGTATTCGCCGCGTGCGCGCGCCGGCGCACGTGTCGCCGTACCGTTGACGTGGGCAGAACTGGAGCGCACGGATCCGAAGCAATTCGCCGTCGCCAATTTTGATAAGTGGAAAGCACGCCTGAAGCGCGATCCATGGCTCACAATGAAAGACGTGAAGCAGCAGCTGAGCGACCGCGCCATCGCCGCCGTCGGCGAGATGGCCGGCAAGAAATCAACGTAGGCGCCGCAGCGCCATGCGCGCCGCGTGATACCCGCACATCCCATGCACGCCGCCCCCAGGCGGCGTCGACGAGGAGCAGAGATACAAATTCCGCGTCCCGGTATAGTAGCCCCCCAGCGCGGGACGAAAAACGAATTGCCGCATCGAGAGCTCACCGCCGCCGATGTCGCCTCCCACCAGATTCGCATCCATCGACTCCAGCGTCGCGGGTGTGGAAATACGCCGCTCCAGCACACAATCCTTGAATCCGGGCGCAAACCGCTCCATCTGCGCTTCGATGCGGCTTGTCATGTCCTCCTTCGTTGCGTTCGGAACGTGACAGTACATCCACGCCACGTGCTTCCCCTCCGGAGCACGCGTTGTGTCGAACAGCGACGGCTGCGCGACAAGCACAAACGGCTTCTCGGCGATCTCGCCATGCGTCGCCGCATATTCCGAACGCGCGATCTCCTCCAGCGTTCCACCCAGATGCACCGTGATGGCGCGATAACATTCCCGCGCCGTCCACGGAATCGGCGCCGAAAGCGCGTAGTCAATCTTGAACACTCCCGGACCATAGCGAAAATCCATCATTGCCTTCTGGTACGTCTTCTGCAGCCGTTCGCCGGCGATCGAAAGTAACTGCCGCGGTGTCACATCGCACAGCACCGGTCCCTCTTCGGGATTCGCTTCCTCCAGCGACGTGATGCGTCGCCCGGTGTGCACTGTGCCGCCCAGTTCCTCCAGATGCCCGATCAGCGCGTTCGTAATCGCCTGCGAACCGCCGCGCGGCACCGGCCAGCCCACCACATGCGCGGCGGCAGCCAGGACCATGCCAACGGCGGGACTCAGCGGCTCATCGAGACTCAGAAAAGAATGCGCCGCCAGTCCAGCGAACAGCGCCCTTGCCCGCTCGCCGCGAAATCTCCGTTTCGCCAGCTTCGTTGCGGGCTGCATCGCCATGCGCCCGAAAAGGAGCATCAAAAACGGCCGTCGCGGAATGTGCGTCACCGGACCCATCACATCGGTGGCAAAGTCCTGCCAGTTCGTCACCATCGGCTCGAACATCTCCCGCCACGCGGCGCCATCTTCGCCGAGTTGCCGTTCCTGATCCTGCAAACTGTGTTCCAGCGTCACCGCCGTGCCGTCGTCCAGCGGATGCGCGAGCGGTGAGGTTCCATGAACCCATTGCAGTCCGTGCTCTGCCAGCGGCAGCGTGGAAAAGAAGGGCGAGCCCGCGCCCATTGGGTGCACGGCCGAGCCAAAGTCGTGCCGGAATCCGGGCAGCGTGAGTTCCAGCGTGCGCGCTCCGCCTCCAGGCTGTGCCTCGGCCTCATACACGTCGACCTTCAGACCAGCCTGCGCCAGCACGATGGCCGCGGCCAGTCCGTTCGGACCCGATCCGATTACGCAGGCGCGCCGCATTGTTCTTTCTCAGTCTGAAGCGGGCCGCACAGCTCACGCAGCTGCATCAAGCCCTCCCACTGCGGCGCAGCCGCCGTTCGTGCATCCGGGCTTGCACGTAGTAGAGCAGGTAGACCACAACCGCGAGGTTGATGACCGTCAACCCGAGGCGAATCCAGGTGGCGCGTCGAAAAACCTCGAAGAATTCCCAGGGTAAGAATGAAGCCGTCAAAATCAACGTGACGAACTCCGCCCACGACTGCTCCAGCACCAGGCCTGTGCCCTCGATGATGTCCAGCGCCGCGACGCCGAAGATGGCCACGCTGATTTCCCGCAGCCGGTGCGGGTCGATCATCGCCACCTTCTCCAGCACCAGGTTGACGAAGTGTCCCTCGGGATTGAAGCGCATGGCCAGGATGAAATGCTCCGTCACCCCGATCAGATCCCGATGCAGCAGGCGAATCGCGCCAATGCCCAGCAGGATGAAAAGTGCTGCCTGCGCCAGTTTGAACACGCCAATGGCGATGATCCACCGATCGTGGTGCGACCGGACGCGATTGCTTCGTAGCTGCACGGAAGAGGCGGTCATAGCGCGCGAACAGAAGCCCTCTTCGCATCTTCCCACACCGCGTGGGAAGCGTGCCAGAGGAGCCTCTGCATCTATTGCGCCACCAGCCTGGGAATGCCTCGCTTCAAATGAGGCGCGAGTTTTTCAAGCGCTGCTTCCACGCTCACGCCGTGCCGCGCTCGCAGTTGATCCACTTTGCCGTGCTCGATGAAGCGGTCGGGCCAGCCAATACGGATCACCGGCGTCTCGATGCCCATCTCGCTCAAAGTCTCCAGCACCGTACTGCCAAAACCACCCATCAGGACGTGATCTTCGAACGTCACCAGCGCCGTGGCCCGCTTCGCGTACCGCGCGATCAGCTCGCGATCGAGCGGCTTGATGAACCGCGGATTGATCACCGCCGCCGAATATCCCTGCTGTTCCAGCGCTCGCGCCAGATCCTTTGCCATCGGAAGCAGCGCACCTAAGCCAAGAATGGCGAAGTCGTCGCCCTCCTGGATCACGTCGGCCTTGCCGATTTCGAGCGCCTGAGGCCGCTGCTTCATCTTCGCTCCCG
>JBAVUB010000410.1:0-1965 GCA_049696575.1 Acidobacteriaceae bacterium
TCTGCATTCGCGAGGTATCGAATTGCATCGCCATTTCGATGCAGGTTGATGTTCGCGGCGGCCAAAAGCGAAAGCCTGCGAATGCGAAGATCCACGTCAGAAAAGGCGGGAAGTTCGGATGACAGGATACTAAGGACTACTTGATTCATGCCGCGCCATGCGGCCGCCTGAGCTTCGAGTATTCTGAAACGCGCCGGCCAAACCGCATCCGCATCCCGGTATTGGTCGGCGAGACGCGCGGCGGCTTCCTGGCTCAGTGCCAGTTGCCCATGTTGAAACATGGTTGCCGTTCTGTTGTATTGATCCGCTGCGGAGAGCGCCCGGTCTCCACTGCAAAGCGAGAGCACGAGGAGGCAGACGACCGCTTCGACTAACCCGTGCCTTTTCCCTGCCCGTTGACGATGGTGTTCCCCGCCGACGCCGACCCGTTGCCGATGCAGCCCATCTCGATCTCCAGCATGGTCAGACTGATCTTGGTCCGCATCGGAATGCCCGTCTTTTTGTTCGGATCCCAATGCTCGACGCGCAACACCGCCAGAAGAATCCGCCCGAAGCCCGGAATCTCGATGATGTGCCCGCAGGGCCGCCCATAACGAGATGGCTTCGCCTTGCTGACCAGCGAGCATTCGAGAGACGCCTCAGGTTTGGAATCCGGTGGGAGTTGATTGTAGCGTCCGAGGATTGCGGGGGGAAGATTTTGTCCCCGAATGCCCGCATATTGCTTCTCGACGCGCGCGCGGAAGCCGGCGTCTTTGAGATACGGAGCGTCGTTCGCCGGTTTGGGCCCCAGAAAATCGAGGTCCAGGTCGACGTCCACCTCTTTGCCTGCAATGCGCAGGTTCTCAAAGCGCGTGCCGAGGAAAGTGACTGTGGGCACATAGCCCACCAGAGGATGGTCCGTGGAAATTTGCGAGACGATGCGGTCTGCAGTCACCACGTCGAGGACATTGAAGTCTTCGATAACCGCGGTCGCCAGCGTGATAAAGCCGTGTTCCTTCTTCTGGTCGCGGCTGCCGGCCACCTGCGTGTAGGAATGGCGAAAGGAGAAAACGCCTTCCAGCCGATAATCGCGCGCCCGCTCAGCGAGATAGCCGCCGTGTTTCTCGAGGCGGACAAAGGCTTGCGGCTTGATGGATTGCTCGACCGGATGATGGAGATGGCCCGAAAGGGCGTGGGCTTCCGCGTGATATTCGTGTTCCGGGTGGGGTTTGTCGCCAGGCATGGCCGTGCTTGCTCACTTTCCGGGGGGAGTGGGTACTACTCGTCAAAGCGAACATCAAGAATCCGCCGGTCCACCTGCGTCCGGCTGCCTTGAGGGGTGATGCCCGAGATAGTAAGCGTATACGAGCCTGGCTGCAAGCCCATTCCTGGAATCAAAAGCGAGAGCGTCCCGGCAGCGCCGCCCGATTCCGAAGGCGCGCTGATGGTTTGGGACCAGAACTTTTTCCCCTGCGGATCCTCCAGATCGAAGGCAAACGAGGCGTACGCGCCGTCGTTAGGAACGTCGATGAGCAGCACCGCGCCGGATTTGTGGTCCGCCACGACCGGCAGATGAGCGCCGGCCCGGGTTCCAGCATGAAGCGTCGCCCAGGGCGCAAGACGCGGACTCGACGCCGCCGAGCGCAGCGACGGAATCGTCGCGATGTTCTGGTATCCGATCACAATGAGGAGCAGAGCAAAGGTGGGAACGGCCATCGCCGGGCGCAGCCATGCGAACCACTCGAGCCGTTCACGCTGCGGTCTGGCGGACGGAGTCCACGCCGCGGGCGATGTTGCCGGCGAGGTCGCCATGTTCGGCATCTGCGCCTTCGCCGCTTCCACAAATGCCGCCTCGGCGCGCAGATCGAGCGCGCACTCCTGACAGTCAAAGTAGTGCTCTTCAAAAGCCTCCCGCAATTCGGGAGACAATTCTCCGAGGAGGTACCGCTCGGTCGCCATCATCTCAACTGCTTCGCTATGATTCAT
>JBAVUB010000411.1:0-1848 GCA_049696575.1 Acidobacteriaceae bacterium
GTTCCACATGTAGTCTGCGAACCGCGTGTCTGTTCCGTAGCACAAGCAGCCGTGCGTGTACCCGTGCCCGTTAGACTGCCCGTGGAAGTAGTCGCCGTCATCCTTTCCTCCGTTCATCGGGTTCAAACGTGCTCTAATGGCGCCGTACGCACCCACCACGTCCCAAGTTCCATTAGAGTCCGTAATGTTGTGCATCTTCTGGATGCCGAAAAACGCGGGCGGATTGTTTAGTTGAGATTGCGGGTTTAGTTGGTTAGGCCCATTCGGATCGCGGATATCCAGCCGGATCATGTAATTGCCATCTTTTATTGGAGCCATTCCATTTCCGCCCGAAAAGCCGTTTCCCGTAGCCACAGCTTTGTTCTGATCGTAGAGCGTTAGAGAATACGTCGTCGCTCCGGTCTTCTTATCGGTTCCGTTGGCTTGGGCAACCAGCAGCCCTGTGTACTGGCTCTTGAAGCTGTTGCCATTTGCATCTGTCCAACTGTCCCCTTTGTGCCATTGCCACTTGCCATCGATGTCGAGCCAGTTGTGTCCCAGCGGATCGACCCGACTAAGAGGGTTATTTGTGACATAGCTGTACAAGTTCAGGGATTGGGGATTCGCGGGGTCAGCAAACGGAACGGCTGCTGGTCTTGAACTCCAATCGGGCGTCATGAAGCGACCCAAGCTGGAGGCGTTGTAGCGGGCACCGAAGTTATCTAGGCCAGACTCGATGTCACGTTCCTTGCCGGTGAAGTGGTGCTCGGTGGCATCTTCCGATGGGCTGAGGCAGGAAATGGTAATGGGCGTTAGGCCGTCACCGTAGGGCAGGCTGGTAAAGTTCAGGCATGGATTCCCGGCATAGTCCGTCTGTTGCCGGCGCGTGCCCAGCCAGTCCGAGAGAGCAAAGTACAACTGCCCTTCGGTCTGCTCCGTGGGATCGGCGTCGTAGGTTGCGCTGAGTCCCGGTGCGTAGACGTTCGTGTGCGCCCACCGCCAGGCGCCGGAACTGTTCGTCATCTCGGTCATTTGTTCGCCGCTGGGGCCGAGCACGTATACAGCAGTAGCCGTAAAGCCATTGTAAGTGCCCGTGTCGTCAGGGTTCGTATCGCAGGTGAACCGCGTCAGGCTGCCCTTGGCTACGCGATGACCCTCGGCATCGGAAAGGTAGCCGGTCATGAACGGCAATCCGTTGACGGACATCTGCGTGGCGCAGACGCGGCCGTCGCCATCGTAGAGGTAACTGTCGCCGGTGATGGCGTCGGCGGTCAGGTCCCCCGCCGCGACTCTCTTCACTTTTTTCTGGTCAGGGTTGGGTTAGTTGGGCAGCCGACTTCTGGGGGGCGGGGAGAGCGTCGAGGGCGCTGATCACGATGCCGGGGGTGAGGACTTCGGGGAGGACGTGGGCGGGGGCGGAGGGGTCGGCGGGGTAGAGGGCGTAGGTGGGGACTCCACTGCGGCCGAGGGCGGCGAGGGTTTGGGTGATGGCGGGATCCTGGTTGGTCCAGTCGGCGCGGAGGAGGACGGCGCCGGAATCGCGCAGGTGCTGCTGGACGTCGGCGCGGTCGAGGATGAGGCGCTCGTTGACCTGGCAGGAGAGGCACCAGCTGGCGGTGAAGTCGACGAAGACGGGTTTGCCCTGGGCTCGGGATTGAGTAACGAGGGATGGGGTGAAGGGCTGCCACAGAGGCTTCGCGTCTGAGGTTGCAGATCCTGATGGAGCCAGCATGATCAAGCGATCCCCCTTGTAGGGAACGTAAAGCACTTGCACTGCCCATATCGGAATACCGATGGCGGCGATGAGGATGAGGGCGGCGATCATACTGGGTGCCGCCTTGCCGGGCCAGCGGCCGAGGAACCATCCCG
>JBAVUB010000412.1:0-3623 GCA_049696575.1 Acidobacteriaceae bacterium
ATGCTGGAGGGCGCGGGCAGTGGCGATGCGACGCCCTGGGTGGCCGTAGCGTTCGCCGCGTTTTATTTATTGCTGCTGCGATTTCCCCCGCGCGGGGCGATTCACGGGAGCGCTTCCGCAACCTCGACGCTGCATTTGACGATAGCGGTGGTGTTTCTGACTATCGCGATCCCGCTGAAGACACAGGGGCGCTGGCTGACGATCGGGTGGCTGGCGGAAGGCGGCGCGCTGGTGTGGCTGGCGCGGCGCGCGGAGTCGAGACTGCTGCGCGTGCTGGCGGTGTTGTGCCTGGCGCTGGGACTGATTGCGCTGGTGATGGTGAATCCCGCGGCCTCGACGACGCCGATTTTCAACGAGCGATTTGGTACCTACTTATTTGCGATCGCGGTATGCGCTTTTGTTGCGTGGCTGGCATCGCGGCAGGGGGCGGAGCCGGGACACGACCTGTCGGTTGCGTGGCGGGAGATCGCGATCGGAGCGGGGCTGGCTGTGAATTTGCTGATCCTGCTGGCGGTCGGGTGGGAGATTCACGCGTACTGGTGGTTCCTGCGTTATGGCGGAGACTGGAAACTTGTTCATGACTGGAACCTGGTCCATGATTACCGGATGTACGCGCAGTTCACCTACTCGGCGTTCTTCATGCTGTTTGGCGCGGTGCTGCTGACGCTGGGATTCTGGCGCAGGGCAGCATTTCTGCGCTGGCAGGCGCTGGTGCTGCTGGCGGTTTCGATCGGGAAGGTTTTCACCGTCGACGTGAGCGAGTTGAGCCAGGGATACCGGATTCTGAGCTTCCTGGGGCTCGGCGCGTTGCTGTTGGGGGTGAGCTTCGTGTATCAGCGGGACTGGCTGAATCTGCGCAAGGCGGAAAATAAGACGACATGAATTTCAGGGCCATGGTTTTGCTGCTGGCGGTCTCGGCGGCTATGCCGGAGATGCGGTATTTCCGGTATGAGCGGCCAGTCGCTGGCGCGGGATCGCGCGCGGGGCAAACGTGCGTGGCGCTCGATGCGGGGATCTTTGCCCACGCTGCGCCGGGGTTGACGGATGCGCGGTTGTATCGGGGGACAACTGAGACGCCGTTCGTGATTCGCGAGGTTGCGCCGGTCGACCAGAAGCAGCGGGAGATTGCGCCGCTGAATCTGGGCAAGAAGCATAGTCAGACGACGTTTGAGGCGGCGATGCCCGAGGAGCGCTACAGCGATGTGGAGCTGAACGTCACGGCGACGAATTTTATTGCGACGGTGGCGGTGACGGGAAGCCACACGGAAAGCGGCACGGAGGGGACGGAGCTGGGGATGTTCACCATCTTCGACCTGAGCGGGCAGAAGCTGGGCCGAAGCACGGTGCTGCACCTGCCGGAGTCGGATTTTCGTTATCTATACTTTGCGATTGCGGGGCCGGTGAAGCCGGAGGACGTGGCAGGATTGTCGGTGGAGCGGGTTCCGGCGAAGCAGCAATACGTCACCGTGGCGGATACGAATCGCGTCTTGGAGAAGGGACGGGAGACCACGGTGGAGTTCAAATTGCCCGCCAATGTGCCGGTGGAGCGGGTGGAGTTTGTGGTGGGCGCGGAGCCGGCGAATTTCAGCCGGGATGTGACGGTGCAGGTTGTGCCGGTTATCGGGGGGAAACATACGACGGATCAGGAGCCGCCTGCGCCGGTCGAGTCGTCGGGGAATCTGCTGCGGCTGCATGCGACCCGTGACGGGCATCGGATCGACGAGGAGCATCTGGCGGTGGATGCGCCGTGGGTGGAGTTTGGCGGCGCGGGTTCGACGTGGACAGTGACGATCGACAACGGAGACGACGCGCCGCTGGCAATCACCGATGTGCGGCTGGAGATGGCGGAGCGGAAGTTGTGCTTCGACGCGGCGTCGGGCGCGAGCTATACGCTGTTCCTTGGGGATCCGGTGCTGTCGGCTCCGCGCTATGACTACGCGACGCTGTTTGTGCCGGAGGCGGATGCGGCGCAGGCGACGCTGGGGCCGGAGCAGCCGAATCCGGAGTACGAGGCGCGGCCGGACGCGCGGCCGTTTACGGAGAGGCATCCTGCGCTGTTGTGGGTGGCGCTGGTGCTGGTCGTGGTCCTGCTGGGGGTGGTCGCGGTGCGGACGGCGAAAGAAACGCCGAAAGCCTAGGGGCCCGCTCTTACCGCAGAGTGGGTTCGACTTCGTTGAGCCAGTCGGGCGGCTTGAGAATTTCGCGGGGTTTGGAGGCTCCTTCGGCGGGGCCGACGATGCCATCGCGCTCCATCATGTCGATCAAATGCGCGGCGCGGCCATAACCGATGCGGAGACGCCGCTGCAGAAGCGAGGTCGAGGCCTTGCCGAATTCGAGGACGAGGCGGACGGCATCTTCGAAGAGATCGTCGTCGGCTTCGTCGCCCTCTTCGTCCCTCATCGCGGATTCGCCGGCACCAGCATCTTTGGGGGCTTCGAGGAAGGCCTCGACGTATTCCGCCTGGCCCTGGCTCTTCCAGAAATCTGTGACAGCGGCGATTTCTTTTTCGGTGACCAGCGGCGCGTGCACGCGATGGAGGCGCGAGGTGCCGGGGGGCAGCAGGAGCATATCGCCGCGGCCGAGGAGGGCTTCGGCTCCGTTGGAATCGAGGATGGTGCGCGAGTCGACTTTAGTGGCGAGACGGAAGGAGATGCGGGTGGGGACGTTGGCCTTGATGAGGCCGGTGATGACATCGACGGAGGGTCGCTGGGTGGCAAGCACCAGATGGATGCCGACGGCGCGCGCCATCTGGGCGAGGCGGGTGACGGATTCTTCGACGTTGGCCTTATCGACCATCATGAGATCGGCAAGCTCGTCGATGATGATGACGATGTAGGGCAAGGGCTGCTCGTCCTGCGCCTCGTCGAAGAGGGAGGGCGTGGCGCCGTCAAAGAGCCGGTTGTATTGCTCGATGTTGCGGACCGAGCGCGAAGCGAGCAGCTTCAGGCGGCGCACCATCTCGACAACAGCATTGCGCAAAGCGTTGGCGGCGAGTTTGGGCTCGGCGATGATAGGGGTGAAGAGGTGGGGGATGCCCTCGTACATACCGAGCTCGACACGCTTGGGATCGACGAGGATGAGGCGCACCTGCGCGGGCGTGGCCTTGTAGAGCAGGGACATGATCATGGCGTTGATGGCCACAGATTTGCCGCTGCCGGTGGAACCGGCGATGAGCACGTGGGGCATGGTGGCCAGGTCAGCGACGACGATGCGGCCATTGATGTCCTTGCCCATGGAGAGGGTGAGCTTCGAGCGCGACGCGGCAAAGCTTTCCGACTCGACGATGTCGCGAAGCCATATGGTTTCGCGCTCGTGGTTGGGCACCTGAATGCCGACGGTGTTCTTGCCTGCCATGCGCTCGATGAGGATGGATTCAGCGCGGGTGGCGAGGCAGAGGTCTTCGGCTAGGCCGGTGACGCGGCTGCATTTGATGCCGGCGTCGGGGCGAAATTCAAAAGTAGTGACAACCGGGCCGGGGTTGATCTGGACCACCTGGCCAAGGACGTCGAACTCAGCGCATTTTTCCACGAGCGCCTGGGCTGTCGCGCGCAGGTCGTCTTCGCGGACGGGCGATGGATCGTCGCTGCGATGGAGCAGGGTGCTGGGGGGGAGACGGAATCCGC
>JBAVUB010000413.1:0-6742 GCA_049696575.1 Acidobacteriaceae bacterium
ATGGCAGCGACACGCAGACACGTGCGCATAGATGACCTCCGATAAATGATGGAATGTCCCTGGGGTGAACTGCGGGTTTAGGCGAAAGCAGCCGGGACAGGCGGAGGTCGATTGGCGAGCTTCAGAACGAATCGCTGGCGGGGAAGAGGATCGAACCGCTCACGGATGGGCCGCGCAGTGGAACGCGCGGTCACGAAGGCAGTGACGATAACGGCAACCTGAATTGCCTGGTGCGCCGTGAAGCACAGCGCGCAGTCGTGATCGATCTGACCGGAGGGATGGGAGTGGGTAACCGAGAGAATGCCCGTAGTCAGCACAAGGGCAATACACAGTATTCCCAGGATAGACACCCAGGAATGCCATGTCCCGCGCTTTGCTGTCACGAAACGCATGTTGTTAAAGACTATAGCCTGAAAGGCACGTTAGCACCAAAATCCGGCATTTCTCGTCGCCCCCGAAGGGAGCCGCAGAGAAGGCGGCAGCCGCTGTATCGCCGGATGAATGCTGGGTTTGTGGGAGACAGCTCACCCTCTGGCGTGCTTTCTCGGCGGTGCGAACGTCTGGTGCCTGTCGCGAATGCAGACTGCGCCCGCAAGGGAACAGGAGAGACGCAGAACCCTCGCTTTCCCACCGGAACGCAGCAGGAACCCCTCCGCGGATCGGCGCACAGTTAGGAGCGCGCCGGGCATCACACCGTACCTCTTCAACCGCTGAA
Organism: Acidobacteriaceae bacterium; assembly: GCA_049696575.1. GTDB lineage: Bacteria > Acidobacteriota > Terriglobia > Terriglobales > Acidobacteriaceae > Palsa-343. Next base: position 716 of record JBAVUB010000413.1, read on the forward strand.
GGAGAGCCGGATCCCGATCGGAGACACTATCGACGACGAACTCGCCGTCCTCCTCTGCTTCGGGGAGCGGTTTGGAAACCTGCTTCGACATTTTCCCGCTCAGAGCGGGAATGCAGTGCCCGTGAGGGTCGAACTTTGGCCGCCCGAGCTTTGCGTCAATGCGTTCCTCGAAGCGTTCGGAAATGAAATGTTCCAATCGCTCCGCCTCGTCATGGACCTCTTCGATCGGGTAGTCGAGGACCTCGAAGAGAAAGGCCTCCAGTAATCGATGGTGGCGCACAATCTCAAGCGCGCGTCGCATGCCTGCGGCCGAGAGACGCACCCCGCGGTGCAGTTCGTACTCTACCAGCGGCAGCGGCGAAGATGCCAGTTTCTGCAGCATGTTCGTGACCGAAGCGGGAGCCACGCCGAGCCGCTTTGCCAGAGCGGTGCTGGTAACCTGCGCCCTCTCTGCTCCTCCGAGCGCAAAGATGGCCTTCAGATAGTTGTCTACGGATTCGGTGTTCGCGTTCACGCGGCGCGTCGTCATGCCTGTCCCGGACTCCCCAGTTTGACATTTCCTCCATTGTAGGCGAGCCTAATCTTTAGGCATACCTAATAGACCGAATGAGGGAGCAAACCGCTCCCTCAACTCCAAAGGCGCCACCCCAGGACAAGGGAGACAGAAATGCGCACGCTTCGAGCACGCCACTCCAGCCTCATTCTCGTCCTGATATTAACTATGGTTAACGCGCTCCTGCTCCGGGCTCAGAGCGGTACCAGCAGCGCACTTTCCGGCGAGGTAATGGATCCGAGCGGCGCAGCCGTACCCCGCGCGTCCGTCACTGCAATGGACATGAATACGAAGGCAACACGGACCGGCGAGACGGACGCCAGCGGACATTTTCTCTTTTCTCAGATTAATCCCGGAACTTATGTCGTGACTGTGAACGCCATAGGCTTCGCCGTCTCCCGGTCAGAGCCGACCGCGGTCGGGGTGGGCAGGACGGTTGGGCTGAACTTTTGGCTGCAGATCGGTACCACCAGTCAGACCGTGCAGGTGACGGCGCAGCAGGGGCTGCTGAGTCTCGATAATCCGAATACCACGACCACGATCGAGGCAAAGACGATCAAATCCCTGCCCAACCCGGGAGAAGACCTGACCTATGTGACCCAGTTTGCGCAGGGGGCGCTCATGAATACTGCCGGATCGTCGAATGACGCCAAAGCCCCCGGAGGCTACGGCAACGTCGAGTTCAATGGGCTTCCGGCAACTTCGGACGGATACATCCTCGACGGCTACGACACCAACGACCCGTGGCTCGGCCTGAACATCGGCCTGTCGACCAACCTTGTGATCGGCCTCGATGCGGTCGAGGAAGCGACGGTCAACACAAATTCGTTCGCGGTCGATCAGGGGCGTTATGCCGTGGCCCAGGTGAACTACGTCACCAAATCCGGCACCAACGCGTTTCACGGAGACTTGTACGAGATATGGAACGGATCGCTCTTCAACGCGCAAGACTACTTTCTGCATGCCAACGATACGTTGGGCGAGATCGCCAAAAAGCCGCGGTCCACGGTAAATGAGTTTGGCGTGAGTGTTGGTGGTCCGATTCGCAAAAACAAGCTGTTTTTCTTTGGACACTACGAGGGCATCCGGATTGCACTACCGCTCGTATCTCAAATCACGCTGCCGACCCCGGCCTATCAACAGTACGTTCTCGGCCAGCTGGTCGTTGGCGGCGCCGATCCTGTGACGGGGACTTTGCTCCCGGCAGAGCCGGCGGAGATTCCGTTTTATCGGAACATGTTCTCCCTGCTGCCGGCGCCAGGCGGCTCACCGGTCCCGATTGTGGGTTGTCCCTTGGGCACAAACGGCGATGGCTGCGCCAGCCAGCGTCAGGCATCGCTCAATAACAGCGACAGCGAAAACCTCATTGTGGCGAAGATCGATCACACGATCAACGCGAGCGACAGCGTCTGGTATCGATTTCAGCAGGATACGGGTCTGCAAGCCGCCTATACCGATCCGATCGATCCCATCTTCAACTCCTACTCCCCGCAGCCGCAACGCACTCTGGTCGCCGGGTACACCCGTGTGTTCAGTTCGACCCTTGTCAATCAGTTCAACCCCGGCGCCAGCTGGTACTCGAGCATCTTTGAGCCAAACAACTACACCCAGGTGGAGCAGAAGTTTCCCATCGTCCTTACCTCCGGCAGCGACAGCGTCCCGTTTACCACGATCGGTGGAAACGACAACACTTATCCGCAGGGGCGCAAGGTCACACAATGGCAGATCAATGACAATCTGACGTGGACGCGCGGCGCGCACACATGGAAATTCGGCATCAACACGCGCCGCCTCGATGTAAGCAACTACGACCTCGGTGAGGGCACCGTGCCCACTGTGACGTACAGCGATCTGGCGCAATTTACGTACGGCGCCGCCTGGACAGCCAGCCAGAGTTTCCCGGCAGCACTCCGGGAGCGGGTCTCTGAAGGCAACCTTGAGTACTACGCGATGGATACCTGGAAGCCATCGCCGAAAGCCACCTTCACCTATGGCATGCGCGTTACCTGGAATACGAATGTCACGAGCGCCAGGAACCTGTTCTCGCGAACGGCAGGTTCTTTCCTTGATGCATCGCACGCAACCGATCAGCCTCTGAACCAAGTGGTCTTAGCCAACGTTCACGATCTGTTCCCGGGAACGCCGCTGTTCATCTACCAGCCGCGCGTCTCATTCGCTTACGAAGTGCTTCCGCGAACGGTGGTTCACGGGGGCTTCGGCGCCTTCAGCGACATCGTTCCCATGCAGGTTGCCGATCTCGCTGCGATGAATGCTCCCAATGATCCCACCTTTGTCGGCGGCATGGGAGGGCAGGTCGGCGGCATGGCTATTGCGCCGGGTGTACCCGGGAGCGCGGTGGACGCCGCTGCCAATGCCAACACTTCTTTCCAGTCAGTCTTCCGTTCCGGTGGCGCTCCCTGTGCTGGAATTCAGACCGGCGCTCCAACCTGTCCGCTCGCCGTCGGCCTCAACACATTCCCGAGTGGAACGTTGAAGACGCCGTACTATTACCAGCTCGATTTTGGATTGGAGCAGCAGACCCCGGCGCGAGGCGATCTGCGCGTTGACTTCGTCGGCACACGCGGACAACACGAGCCGTACCAGGTACAACTCAACGGCTACCAGACGGTCTGCGACGGATGCTTCGTGCCGTACTCGTTCCAGCGTCCTCTCGACCAGCGCTTTGGCAATGTGAACGAGTTCCGCACCGATGCCAGCAGCAATTACGCAGGGCTACAGGCGGCTTACTCCCAGGAGTGGCGCAGCCTCACGCTGCGCGCTAACTACACGTTCAGCCACTGCCTCGATGAGGTATCGAATGGCGGTCTGCTGGCGTTTTCGACCCAGGGTCTCATGTCCCCCCTCCCCGGTGAATTGCGACGGCAGTACGCGAGCTGCGATTACGATGTGCGGCACAACATCTCCGCCTTCGGGATGTACCAGGTTCCATTTCATTCCCGCCACCGGCTTCTGCGGCAGATTCTCGGTGGGTGGTCGTACTCGGAGACCGCCATCCTTCATTCCGGCCTGCCCTTCAGCGTGCTGAGCGAGCCCTACATCGCCAACGGCAGCGGCGTTTTTCAGGCAAACGGAGCCGGCACCGTCCAGTTCAACGCCCCTGCCTACGCCAACAGAGTTCCAGGCGTGCCGGAGTATCGCAAGACATCGATGGCTGGAGTGACCGTGGCGGGCACGAAGCAGTGGCTCGATCCCAATGCGTTTGTTTCTGTCGTCGATCCGGCGACCGGCGCCTGCACCGGAGGAGATTCGCCGGTGCACTGCCAGTTCGGAGATTCGGGGCGCAACTCTGTGCGCGGTCCGCACTACACGAACTCGGATATTTACATCACGAAGACGTTTCCGATCCGTGAAGGCGTCACGTTCCGTCTCGACGGACAGATGTTCAATGCTTTTAACCATCCCAACTTCGCACTGCCCAGCGAAGTGGAAGCCGGCGTGCCGGACGGCGCGATTCCGGCCCGCTTTGGGACACTGGAAAGCACGATTTCGCCCCCGACAGGACTGCTCGGCGTCGGCCTTGGTGGCGACAGCTCGCCACGCATGATTGCATTCCAGGGACGGATCGAGTTCTGAAACCTGGCAAGGCGGGTGATCTTTCGCCCCGCAATTCGTGCGCCCGATAGGAAAGCAGATAGCCAGCGAGTGCAAATCGCTAACGTCCTCAGAGAGTGGGGATTAGTCCTTGAAAGTGGAGCAGGCCACCGCGGCCTTGCGCAGCGCGAACTGTCAACTGTTGCCAACAGCGCAACTCGCTCATTGACAGATTCCGGCCAAAAGTCCGCTTTTCGGAACTTGCGCCCGCCGGTTTTTTACCAGTTTTGCTGCAGTTTTTAGTGGCTGTTTTGATGGCGGTTCGTTTCCGACTTCTGCGCATTTGGCTGCGATTCATTGCAAAGGCTCAGATCTCTTTACGTCTTTGCATATAAACATCTTATGCACCACTATGCGACGACTTGCGACTCGCTGCAAAATCGCGAAAAACAGACTCAAAATCCGCCGACGCTTGCGGCCATGGGGGTTTGCCCCCTCCCAGCACCATCCGAGAGAACTCCCAGAATGGATCCCAGAGCCCCGGATCCTCGCCGGTAGCAGTATCCTTCTTAGACCGACTTCTTCTCTTCTTCTGCGGAGACAGGAACCATGACCCTCCAGCCACCGCCATCTGCGCACACCGCGGCCCGTACCCCGCAAGCCACGACTCCCGTGGTTCTCAACGGCCGCCTTCTTGAAGGCAACCAGCGCATCCCTCTCAATGTCGATTGGGTCGACGAGGTCCGGGTCAACACCAGCGCCGTCGAGCGCAGAGCCGCCACGCACTGCGCACGCCGCACCGTCAAGAAAGAGAATCAGGCAGCCTGGTTGCTTCGCTCCATTGCCTGCATGGACCTCACCACCCTCAGCGGCGACGATTCGGCCGACCGCGTACGGCGTCTGTGCGCCAAGGCCCGCAATCCGCTGCAGCGCCATCTGGTCGAGGGCCTCGGCATCGAAGAGCTTCACCTCACCGTCGCCGCCGTCTGTGTCTATCACGCCTTCGTTGAAACCGCGGTCAAAGCGCTGGAGGGATCCGGCATCCCCGTCGCCGCCGTCTCCGCCGGATTTCCCGCCGGCCTCTCACCTCTCGCCGAGCGCGTCGAGGAGATTCGCCGTTCGGTGGAAGCAGGCGCCTCGGAGATTGACATCGTCATCACGCGAGCGCACGTCTTCAATGGCGAGTGGCAAGCTCTCTACGACGAAGTCGCCGCTTTCAAACAAGCCTGCGGACCCGCCCACATGAAAGCCATCCTCGGCACCGGCGATCTGATGACCCTGCGCAACGTCGCCCGCGCCAGTTGGGTCGCCATGATGGCAGGCACGGACTTCATCAAGACATCGACCGGCAAAGAAGCAGTGAACGCCACACTGCCCGTATCGCTGACCATGGTGCGCGCCATTCGCGACTACGCCGAGCGCACCGGGATGGCGGTGGGCTTTAAAGCCGCCGGCGGAATCCGGACGGCAAAGCAGTCGCTGGACTGGCTCGCAATGATGAAAGACGAACTCGGCCGCCCCTGGCTCGAGCCGTCCCTGTTTCGCTTCGGCGCCAGCGGCATGCTCGCCGATATCGAGCGCCAGCTGGAGCATCATCTGACCGGCCGTTATGCGGCGGCGTATCGTCACCCCATCGCCTAGATGGCTTTCGTTCCCTGGAAGGAGACGCTGTGAGCATTGCCGAAAAGTTCCACACCATGGAATACGGAGCCGCGCCGGAAGATCCGAAGGAAGCGGTGCAATGGCTGGAGCAGCACCACCGCCGCTTCGATGCGTTCATTGGCGGCGCGTGGGTCAAACCCGCCAGCGGTGAATATTTCACAACCAGCGATCCTTCCAGCGGCGACGCCCTCGCCGAAATCGCTCAGGCGAATGCCGCCGATGTGGACGCCGCCGTCGCCGCCGCGCGCCAAGCCCTGCCC
>JBAVUB010000414.1:0-7883 GCA_049696575.1 Acidobacteriaceae bacterium
GCTCCGACGCCGCCGGCAGCAGGCGCGGCGACGCTCGCGTGGGCGAAGGGGACGTGGAGCGGGGGCTGGGTGAGCTCGGTCGTGAGCGCGTACGGGCAGGGGAATCCAGCGTCGGGTCCGGGACAGGGGGTTTCGATCTGGGATCTGGATAATGAGCCGGCGTGGTGGGATGCGGTGCACCGGGATGTGCATCCGGTTCCTTCGACGTATGACGAAGTGACGCAGGGCGGAATCGGAACGGCGCTGGCGATCAAGACGGTGGATCCGACGGCGCTGGTGAGCGGGCCGGTGATCGACTACTGGTGGAACTATTTTTATTCGAAGAAGGACATCGAGAGCGGATGGGGATCGGGAGGGCCGTGCTATGAGCCGTGGGGCAATCCGGTGGATCGGAAGGCGCATGGCGGCGTGCCGATGATCGAGTACTATCTGCAGCAGTTCAAGGCGGCGCAGGGGACGTATGGGATGCGGCTGCTGGATTACGTGGACATCCACGGATACTTTGCGGCGGATTATCCGGCGGGTAGCGGGAATTCAGTGGGACTGGGGCCGGCGGGCGACAGTGTGGAGCAGCAGGTTCGGCTGAACTCGGTGCGGGCACTGTGGGATCCGACTTACACGAATGCTAACTACCCGCAGCCGAATTACACAACGGATGCGAATTACACATCGAACTGCACGACGCCGCTGCAGGCGCCGCAGGTAGTTCCGATGCTGCTGTCGTGGGTGGCGAACAGTTATCCAGGAACGAAGACCGCGATCGACGAGTATAACTTCGGCGGACTGGAGGCGCTGAACGGGGCGCTGACGCAGGCCGATGTGCTGGGGATATTCGGCGCGTACGGACTGGATCTGGCGACGCTGTGGCCGACGACGACGTGGGCGGATCAGGAGCCGGGAAATCTGGCGTTTGCTGTTTATCGGAATTATGACGGGGCGAAGTCGACGTTTGGGGATATGGCGTTGCAGTCGACGAGCGCGAATCAGGGAGAGCTGTCGGTGTATGGGGCGCTGCGGACGTCGGATCAGGCGGTGACGGTCGTGGTGATCAACAAGACGTTCGGGACGCTGACGAGCACGGTGGCACTGGAGGGTGTGACGGCGAGCGGGAATGCGAAGGTCTATCAATATAGCGGGGCGAATCTGGCGGCGATTGTGGCGCAGCCGGCGGTGGCGGTGACTCCGCCGGGGAGTGGGAGCACGACGAGCACGATCGCGAGTTACTCGTTTCCGGCGGGATCGATTACGCTCTTCGTGATTCCGCAGTGAGAGTAGGCACAGGGCTCGAGCGGGGTTACTTCGCCTGGGTGCAGGAGAGGATCTCCTGATTCTTGAGATAGACCTGGCAGAGGCCCATCATGGGCTGGGGGCAGGTGTAGGCGCCGTTATTGCTCGTACATTTTCCGCGCTTGAGAATGTCGTCCACGACAGCGGGCACCAGGGCGCTGCAACTCGCGACTGCGCCATTCTTCAGCATGGCCTGACACAATCCAAGCATGCCTTTGACGGGACACTGGTAGTTTCCTTCCTGGTTGTTCACGCGCTGGCAGCCCGACTGGGTGAGGATTCTGTCGGCGGTGGCTTCTTCCTGGCTCACGTTATTGACCTGTCCGGTGCTGGGGTTAAAGACGTTCTGGAAATCGAGCAGGCAGGTGGTTCCGGCATGGCAGCCGAAGTCGATGCCATTGGGCGGGAGGTCAACGGTCAACTGAGGGAACCAAAGTGTCGGGTTCCAGCTATCCGACCACACGCCGACGTCGACGAAAAGGTGCAGCTCGAGCCCGGGGGTGACGCTGAACTCCAGGTTGTAGACGGGGTTTCCGAAACTGAAATGGCTTTGGGTGGTTCCTCCTGTGCGCGAGGTGACATCCACCGACACGGTCTGGCCGCTGGAAGTTACATTTGTTTGCCGGTTCTGGGTCTCGTCGTCCAGGGTGAATTGCAGCCGGTTGGAGAAAAGGCCGATATCCACGGCAGGGAAGATCTGCGCGCCGACCACGCCGAAGTCGAGCAGCCCGAGCAGAAGATCGGCATTATCGACGGCATTGGGGCAAAAAAGAGGGGGTGCTCCGGGAGCCGGCGGCGTGAAGAAGCCGCCTTTATAGGGAGGCGGCAGATCATTGGCAAGGTTCGCATTGAAACCATCGTCGTGGCTGGGACTAAAACCAGGCAGGCTGACGCTGTAACCGGCATCGGCGCCTACCTGGGCCACTATCTCCTGGCCTTTGAAGAGCTGGTCATTTGAGATACCGGATTGAAGAAAGTCGTCGATCGAGCCCTTAATCGGAGTGTAAGTCGCGGTGACAGTCGCCTGGGCCGAATGATTCGGGTGAACCACGGTGTGATACTTCAACTGGGTCTGGATGGGGAAACGCAGACCCATTCCATAACTGAAGGCGGCGTGCAGGTAGACTCCGTAGGTTGAAGAACAGCCGACGACGCACCAGTTGACGGTGGTTTCAGCCTGCCAGTGCCATTCATAGTCCTGGCCAAACGTGAATCCGGTCATGAAGATGTAGGGGCCAAAGTTCGTATCGGCGGCTTGATCGGCAGCGGGGGCGGGGGAACCGGCAGCATGAAGCACGGCGGGGGGGACGATTTTGAGGAGTTTGGGGAATTGGGAAGGGCTCGCGCCGCCTTCCGGCACGCCCTGGCGCAATAACTGCTGGGTAGCCGCGATCTCACCGGGGCTGGCAGCGATGGACAGAGTTTGCTGTGAATGCAGGTGGTTCGTCGACTGGACTTTGGGCACGAACATCGTTTCTTCAAAACGCTGTGTCGCTGTGTTGATCAGTTCTTCCTCGAGCTGGTCGTCGTTGAGGCTGCTCATGCGGGTGGTCTCAGCCTGGCCGACCTGGGCGGCAATGGCGGCGCGCTGGGTTGGGTCGGCGAGCGATTTGCGCAGGTCGGCAATATGTTTGGCCGCATCGGCCTGGATCAGCGGGCTATTGCGCTGGAATGCCGCGATGGCCTGTTGGCGTTTCTGTGGATCGGTTACGTAGCGCGGACTGCCGGGGGTGCTGAACTCCGCCACGCGTTCGCTGGCGGTGGCAGAGGTGAAGCACGCGATCCCGGCCTGGCTCAGTTGCGCCTTCGCACTGGGATCGCCGCACTTGCCGGGAAGAATGCGGTAGCTCAGGACATGGTGGATCACCAATCCCTGGTCCACTTCATTCGCGTCTGAGGCCTCCTCGATCACCTGTACGTGCTGGGGGATCGCATGGAGGCGTTGCGTGATATTGAAAAGCTCTTTGGGGTTGTTCAGCATCGGCCGAAAGTCGAGCCGCGCCGCCCCCAACGTCACTTGCGGGTTGGAGCGGAGATCGGACAACGCATATTTGCGCACGACGCGCAGGCGCGCGATGGTTTCCGCCTGCGTGCCGCCGCCGAGGATCACGGAGTTGGAAACGGGGTGCTCGCCGGTAGCGCGGTGTTGGGTTTGCTCGGGGGTCAGCGGTGGCGGCGGCTGGGGGGCTGGCGTTGGCGGGGTGTTTTGCGGTTGGGCCGGACGGGTGAATTGCGGCGGTGGTTGCTGCGTGTTGGGCCGCGGGGCCGGCTGGGAGTTTGGCGGTGGCGTCTGCGGGGCATTGGGCCGGGGCGGCCCGGCGACGAAGATTCTGGCGGCGTCGATTTCGATATTGTTGCCGTTGCGGCGCTCGGGACCGAAGACGGAGACACTCGCGCCCTGGGAGAGAGCGCCGGCGGAGGCAGGCTGTCCTCCCTGGCAGACGGTGACGGAGCTGGTGTAGTGCACGAGGACGCTTTGATTCGCGTAGGTGACGGTCATGGAACTGCCGTCGGGCGCGGTGGAGATTTGTCCGGTGAACTTGCCTTCACCTTTGGCGGCATTGAGGGCAGAGCAGGGGGACTGCGCGGACGTGGCGAGGGGGATTGCGGCAAACAAGAGCACGAATAACCACGGCGCCAGGGGCACGGGGACTTTTCTCAAGATGCTCTCCTTCGTCGAATGGTGAAGCGATGGGCGAGAGCGTTACGAGCAGCCCCACAAATGCCGTGGATTATACCCACAGCTTGTCGAAAAATGCACGTGGCTTTGCGCGTGGAAACCTGACCCTGTCGTAATCCTGGAACTTATCTCGAACCCTTAAGGAGCAATCTGCCAGGCAGCTGTGGGGGTGCCGGGGCTGCCCTGGCTGGTGATTGAGGTTCCGTTCATGAGCCAGATGTAGACCTGCTCGGTGGTGGTGTTCCTCCACAGAATGCCGGCACGGCCGCTGCCATCGTAGTCGCCGACGCCCTGAATGACCCACGCGGAGGAAAAGTAACTGACGGGGGCGATGCTCGCTCTCGTGGTTCCGTTGATGAACCAGAGGTAGACCTGTCCGGTGGTGCTGTTGCGCCACAGGATGTCACTCTTGCCGTCGCCGTCGAAATCGCCGACGCCCTGAATGACCCAGTCGGAGGTGGAGGTGCCGGGGCTTCCGCCGCCCGCAACCGTGGTTCCGTTCATCAGCCAGATATAGACCTGGCCCGTGCTGCTGTTCCGCCACAGGATGTCGGCCTTGCCATCGCCGTTGAAGTCACCGATGCCCTGAATGACCCAGTCCGAGGAGACGGAGGTGACGGCTCCGCCGCTGGCCACGGTCGTTCCATTGATGAACCAGAGGTAGACCTGGCCGGTCGAGCTGTTTTGCCACAGGACGTCGGCTTTGCCATCGCCGTTGAAGTCGCCAATGCCCTTGATGACCCAGTCAGAGGAGACGGAACTGACGGCGCCGCCGCCGGATATCGTAGTTCCGTTCATGAGCCAGATGTAGACCTGGCCGGTGGTGGTGTTGCGCCACAGGATGTCAGCCTTGCCGTCGCCGTCGAAATCGCCAGTGCCCTGAATGACCCAGTCGGAGGTGGGGCTGCCAGACGCGCCGCCGCCGGAGGACGTGGTCCCGTTCATGAACCACTCGTAGACCTGCTGGGTGCTGGTGTTGCGCCACAGGATGTCGCTCCTGCAGTCGCCGTTGAAGTCGCGGACGGCGGCGAAGGACACCGGATTTGGATTGGGGTTGGGGTTCGAGGTGGAGCAGGAGCCGATGGCCTGCACCACGGTCACAGGAGCGGTTCCCGTAACGCTGTTGTAAATCGTGGAACTGGGCGTGTCCGGCGCATAGGTCGCGGTCAGGATGTCGTTGCCTACCGCGAGGCTTCCCGCCGGAATGGTGAAGTTGGTCGCGCCGCCGCTCAGGTTCGCAGGCGGCGATGTGTAGCTACCGCTGCTCAGGACCACGGACCCGGTGGGAGTCGGGTTGCCGTTGCCACCGCTGACCGTGACGGTGACCGGCAGCGCCTGCGCCGAGTTGAGGGTCGATTGGCCTGGCGTGACCGTGACCGTCGGCGTGAGGAGCGAGCTGGAACCCGACGAGATGACCAGACTGACTGAACTCAGGACACCCACCTCGGTGTCGGCCACCGGACTCTGGCTGATGACGTTGCCCACCGGCACGGTGTCGTTGTTCTGTTGGGTTATGGTTCCTACGGTCAATCCGGCGTCAGTGATCGCCGCGACGGCAACGGCCTGGGCGTCCGCGACGACGGCGGGCACGACCCAGCTCACGCGACGGACGCGATTGTTGTTGGTATCCCCAACGTAGAGGAAGCCGGCGCCGTCGAATCCAATTCTCACCGGGCCGTAAAAACTGGCGTCGATCGCAGGTCCGCCGTCGCCGCTGAAGCCCGCGGCGCCGTTGCCCGCCAGGGTCGTGATGTTGCCGTTGGCGGCGTTTACCACGCGGATGCGCTGGTTCTGGGCATCGGCGATGTACAGGTTGCCGGCCGCATCGAAGGCCATGCCGCTGGGACCATGCAGGCTGGCGCTGGTGGCTGCGCCGCCATCCCCGCTAAAGCCCGCGGTCCCGTTGCCCGCGAAGGCGGTGATGATGGCCGTCGTGTGGTCGACGCGGCGGATGCTGCTGCTGTTCGTATCCGCGATGTAGAGATTGCCGGCCGCATCGAAGGCTATCGCCGGGGGGTCCAGACCGGCGCTGGTGGCGGCTCCGCCGTTGCCGCTGGAGGTGAAGCTTCCATCGCCGGCAACCGTTGCGATGTATCCGGGCTGAATGGTCACGCCGAACACGGTGATCGGGGTCGCCTGCTCATTGATCGCCCGAACCCGGTAATTACTCAGGTCTGCGATGTACAGGTTGCCCGCTGAGTCCACCGCAACGTCATACGGAGTGTTCAGCTGCGCTGCGCTCGCCGCGATGCCGTCGCCGTTGTAGCCGGAAGTGCCCGTTCCGGCCACGATCGTGATGTTGCCGGAGGTGTCGACCCGCATCACCCGGCTTTGCCCATCGGCGAAGTAGAGGTTGCCCGTTGTGTCGAAGGCAAGACCCCTCGCCAGACCGATGTTCGCACTGGTCGCGGGACCACTACTGGGGGTAGCCGTGCCGCCGCCGGCGAACGTGGAAAGGAGCCCGCTGCTATGGTCGACGCGCCGCACCCGTTGGTTTTCCTCATCCGCGATGTAGAGATCGCCGGCTGGATCGGCAACGACATCCCAGGGTATATCGAGGCGAGCGCCGGTTGGCACTCCCCCATCGCCGTAAAAGTCCCAAAATTCCTGGTAATTCCCGACGACGTCCGAAAGCGTAGACGACGCGTACTCCTGGATGAAGCCGACCCGCGCCAGGTAGACGTTATCGGAGGGATCGACGGCAACGCCATCGGAATTCTGATCGATCACCGTGTTGATGTCGCCGGTGGCCGCGGTGACGCTGCGCACCCGACCGTTGTACGAATCGGCGAAAAACAGGTTGCTGCTGGCGTCTAGGCTGAGGCCTATGGGATGACCGAGCATGGCGCTGGTCGCCAGGCCGCCATCCCCGCTGAACCCCTGGGTCCCCGTTCCCGCGATGGTGGTGATGATGCCGGTAGTGGCGTCGACGCGCCGGATCCGGTTATTAGAAGAGTCGCCGATATAGAGATCGCCGGCCGCATCCAGAGCCACACTCCACGGCTCATTGATCTCGGCGCTGGTGGCGGCGACGTTATCGCCGTTGTAGCCTGCAGTACCGGTCCCGGCCACGGTTTGAATGTCGCCGGGCTGAATCGTCACCCCGCACAAGGTTTGGGCGCTGGCCTGCTCGTTCACTGCCCGCACCCGGCTGTCGCCGTAGTTCGCGATGTAGAGATTGCCGTTGGCATCGAGAGCGACGCTAAAGGGGTACATGAGTTTGGCGCTGGTGGCTGCGCCGCCATCACCCGTGTAGCCGGCGGTGCCCGTCCCCGCCACCGTGGTGATGAAGCCGGTGGTGTGATCGACACGCCGGATCACGTTGTTGCCCTCGTCCACGATGTAGAGATTGTTGCTGGCGTCGAGCGCCACGCCGTATGGCCCGTCCAGGCTGGCGCTGGTTGCCGCGCCACCATCGCCACTGTAACCGCATGCGTTATTGCCCGCCACCTGGGTGACGGTCTGGGTGCCGGGATCGTATCGATCGACGGTGCATTGCTCCAGATCGGAGAAATACACGTTGCCATCGCTGCCGTAGGCGATGCCCTCGGAATAGCTCACGGGCACGGTGAGAGCCGGAACGCCGGAAAAGACGACGCCCCCCGCATAGGTGTTGATGACCTGGGCGTCCGCACCCGGAACCGCTGCGAGCACAGGGACAAAGGACAAAAATGCGCAAAACAGGCGCTGCATCTTCATGGTCGAACTCCGGTGGTCAAGAAAAGGGAGGTGGGGCCCGGACTGCTGGTGGCAAAGGAGACCGGGCGGGGGCGAGAGCGCCCAGTGCTCAGCAGCCATACTTTGGTAAAAAAGTGAAGATATTTGTACAGGAGAAAAAGTCTGTCTGTCAATGGATAAACGAGAAACCCTGGGGGGCGAACTGACTCTCCGGGTGCTCTATAGGGAAGCGATGCGG
>JBAVUB010000415.1:0-1666 GCA_049696575.1 Acidobacteriaceae bacterium
GTCTTGAGCGAGGATAAAAAACAACAAGTTATTGCACTTGGGAAGCTCGGATGGTCCTTGCGGCGCATCGAGGAAGTCACCGGTGTGCGCAGGGAAACCGCGAGCGCCTATCTAAAAACAGCCGGAGTAGCGGTGTGCCTGCCTGGGTGGGGCCACCGGACGCCGGCAAAACCGGCCATAGGGGTGACCACCGACCCCGATGCGCCAAAACCGGCCATAGAGGTGACCACCGACTCTGGCGGGTCCCCATCGGGAAGTCCAGGGCCACCGAAGCGTCCCCAGCCGTCTCCCAGCTCCTGTGAACCGCATCGAGAACTGATCGAACAGGAGCTCAGCAAAGGCCGAAATGCCATGGCCATCTGGCAGGACCTGGTTTCCTACCACGGATTTCCGGCTGGCTATCAGACGGTCAAGCGTTTTGTTTGCAAGATCCGCGGATCGGAACGTGAACCGGTAGGGATCATTCTCACCGCGCCAGGCGAAGAAGCCCAAGTCGATTACGGATCGGGCCCGATGGTGCGCTATCCCGGGACGGGCAAATACCGCCGAACGCGGCTCTTCGTGATGACGCTCGGCTACAGTCGGAAATCGGTACGCCTACTCGTGTGGCGTTCGAGTTCGCGCGTATGGGCCGAGCTCCATGAAAAAGCGTTTCGTCGCTTCGGCGGGTGTGTCCGAGTTCTGGTTCTCGATAATCTGAAGGAAGGAGTGCTGGTTGCCGATGTCTACGATCCCACCCTCAACCCACTGTATCGGGATGCGCTCGCTCACTATGGGGTGACCGCACTGCCTTGCCGGATCCACGATCCCGATCGAAAAGGAAAAGTCGAGTCGGGTGTCGGACACGCCAAGAAAACGCCGCTCAAAGGGCTACGTTTCGAAAGCCTGGAAGAAGCGCAGGAATATCTCGATCGGTGGGAACAGCGTTGGGCAGATACACGCATCCATGGCACGACCAAACGACAGGTCGCGGCCATGTTCGCCGAAGAAAAACCATTCCTGCTGCCTCTGCCGCTGGAACCTTTCCGCTACTACCAATACGGACAGCGCGTCGTGCACCTGGACGGCTGCGTCGAGGTGGCGGCCGCCTATTACAGCACGCCACCGGGATGGATCGGCCGGCCGGTCAACGTGCAATGGGACGAAACGCAGGTGCGCATCCTGAATCCCCATACGAACGAACTTCTCCGCGAGCACCTCCGCCAAAGACCTGGCGGATATCGCATCGAGGAGGAAGATCACCCCAAGAAAATGCCGCTCAGTACGGCTCGGCTGTTGCGGCGCGCCGAACAAGCCGGAACGCAGATCGGTGTTTTCTCGAACGCCATCTATCAGCGCGAAGGCGAACTCGGGATTCGCCGGATCCTCGGAGTTCTTAGCCAAGTAAAGAAATACGGCATTGCCGCAGTGGAAGATGCCTGTGCGGCCGCTTTGGAGCTGGGCATCTCCGAATATCGCTTCCTGCGCCGTTATCTCGAGCGGCACCCACAGCCCGGCTTGCGGCAAATCGATCCTCTGATCCGCGAGCTCACCGAATATCGCGACTTTATCAACCTGAAAACAAAGGAGGAGCAACCGAGTGAACCTGATTGAACTGAATCGTGCGTTACGACAACTGCGCCTCGGAGGCATGGCTGGCGTGCTCGAGACGCGTCTACACCAGGCT
>JBAVUB010000416.1:0-5196 GCA_049696575.1 Acidobacteriaceae bacterium
CGTCCGACCTTGAGTCCATGCAGATGCGCGGCGTGACCTTCTATCGGATGGGCAAGCCGGAGGACGCGATTCCGCTTCTGGAGAAGGCACACTCCGCGGGCCCGATTGCCAATGCCGATCCCAACTATGTACTCGCCCTTTGCTATATCGGCACGAAGCGCTACGATGATGCCCGGCGTGCGTTCGCGGCGCAATACGACTTCTTGCCGGATTCGGCCGCGGCGTGGCTGGTGACTGCGCGCATGCTCTTTCGTCAGGAGCTGACCGCCCCAGCCGCTGCCGCAGCGCATCAGGCGGTGCAACTCGATTCCCACATACCGCTCGCGCACCGATTGCTGGGCGAAATCGATCTGGCAGGCGGCAACGTTTCCCGCGCGCTGGTGGATCTGGAGCAGGAACTGAAGGTCAATCCCCTCGATGGCGAGACTTACGATCGGATGGGCGACGCGTACATCCGCAACGGAGAGTATGCCCGCGCGCAACAGGTGCTGGATCGCGCAGTGCTGTTGGAACCGAACGCCAGTGGGCCTTATATTCTTTTGGGCAAGGCGCTGCTCGAAGAGCACGATCCGGTAACGGCAGCGATGTATCTGGAGCGCGCCGCGAAGATGGACCCTTCCAACGCGATGATTCACATGCTGCTGGGGCGCGCGTTCACGGCCGCGGGGCGCAAAGACGACGCCAGCCGCGAATTTGAGGCCCTGCAAAAGCTCCAGGGCGCACCTGCTTCGTCAAACCCATAGCGTAAGTGCCGGAGATGCGATTGAACTGGATGCGACGTTTCGCGCTTGTCTCTTTGCTGTTGGCCGGATTGCCGCTGGGCGGCGCGCAAACAGCGGCGATGCAACAGGCGAGTCAGGCTTTTCGCGAGGGAACGGAGGCATATCAGCGCGGGGACCTGAGCACGGCGCGGGCGCAATTCAGCCTGGCGGTACGGCTGGCGCCGGGGATCGAAGAAGGACACAGCGCGCTGGGGGTTGTGCTTTGCACCCTGGGCGACTACCCGCACGCCATCGCGGAACTGAACACCGCACTGAAACTGAAACCGGAGGATCGCACCGCCGAGGAAAATCTGGCGCAAGCTTACAGCCAATCCGGATCGAAAACAGAGGCCATTACGGTGTTCGAGAAGATGGATCGCCAGGCTCCGCTGCGTGGCGATTTGCTGGTCTCGTGGGCACAGGATCTGGCGGCCATTTCCAGAACTGCAGACGCGATTGCCATCATGAAGCGGGCGGTCGAGGCCGATCCGCAGAACCCTGTGCTGGAGGATCAACTGGGATCGCTCGATGCTCAGGAAGGCGGTTGGACGGATGCAGAAGCAGCCTTCAATAAGGCAATCCAGCTGGATGCTCAACTGGCGTCGGCGCACATGCACCTTGCTGTGGTGCTGAGTCACGACCGGCAAATGAATGGCGCGGCAGCGGAGTTCACCCGTGCTGCCGAACTCGATCCGCGCAATGCCGCGGTCCAGTTTGAATGGGGGAACGCGCTGGTTACCGCCAATAACGACGACCAGGCCATCGGGCATTTCCAGCGGGCGATAGAGATCGACCCGAAAATGCTGGACGCGGATTATCAGCTGGGGCTGGCTCTGCAGCGCATGGGAAAGGGAGATGAGGCGATCCCCCTTCTGCAGACGGTCGCGGATGCGCGTCCAAAAGACGCCGAGCCTCTCACCAACCTCGGCCTCGCGATGGTTCAAACCGGGCGGGCAAAGGAGGCTGTCCCGTTGTATCTGCGGGCCGCGAAGCTGACGCCGAAGAACGCGACGATCTACGAGGATATGGGCGCAGCTTACCTCCAGGAGAATAATGTCGACGATGCGATCCGTGAATTCCAGACGGGCCTGAAATTTGCGCATCAGGATCCGCACCTTCATTACGATCTCGGCCTTGCCTACAAGCTGAAAGACGATCTGCCGCACGCTATCGGAGAGCTGGAGGCCGCCCTGCGTCTCGATCCTGCGTCACCGGACGCGCCGTACACGCTCGGCATCCTTTATATGCAGGAGGGCCGCTTCGCCGATGCGGTGCGCAATCTGCGGACCGCGCTTGAACTGCGTCCGGAAAACGGCGACGGCTGGTCGATCCTGGGCAGCATTTACCGTCAACAGGGGAAAAATGACGACGCGGCTGCGGCTTTGCGTAAAGCTATCGAACTGCTTCCGCAGCAGCCGGGCCCCCATATCACGCTGGCCAGTGTTCTCCAGGAAGAAGGAAAGCAGGACGAGGCGGCGGCGGAGAGGAAGACTGCCGCCGATCTGACGCGCGTTGCTGTGAATCGCCAGCGCGCCGTGTTCGCCACGAATGCCGGAAACGCGCTGCTCGGCAAGCGACAGATCACCGACGCGATTGCGCGTTACCAGGAGGCCATCGGCAGCGATCCCAGTTACGCGGAAGCACATCGCCGGCTGGCCACAGCACTGACGGAGCAGGGACGCATTACCGAAGCGGCGGCGGAGAGGCAAAAAGCCGACGCGCTTACCGCCAAAAATCCATAGGAGCCTCGTGTTCCCCTTTTCCCGATGAATCGACGGCAGTTTCTGTCTTCTCTCAGTCGCAGCGCGCTGGTCCTTCCTTTCGCGGATGTGCTGCGGCTGGCCACGCCGCCGTGGAAGCGCGTTGCTGTGGCGGGTCAGCAGGTGCCGGCGAGCCGGCCCGGAGCGCAGCAATCTTACGAGGCGAAGCCCATGCCACCCCCGCCGGGACCGGCTTCGCCGATTGCTGGAACTCCACTGGGCGTCCAGTTTGTCGATGTGGCGACGCAGAGCGGGCTAAATGCGAAGACGATCTTCGGGGGCGAAGGGAAGAACAAGTACCTGCTGGAGACGACTGGCTGCGGCGTCGCCTTCTACGACTACGATCAGGACGGATGGCTCGACATTTTTCTGGTGAATGGCTGGCGTCTGGAAGGGTTTCCGCGGAGCACGAAGCCCTCATGCCACTTATTCCGGAACAATCGCGACGGAACCTTCACGGATGTCACCGCGAAGGCCGGCGTGGGCCATAGTGGTTGGGGTCAGGCTTGCTGTGTCGGCGATTACGACAACGATGGCTGGGACGACTTGTTCGTCACTTACTACGGACAGAACGTCCTCTTCCGTAACAACGGCGATGGCACTTTCGCCGATGTGACCGCGAAGGCCGGATTGCTCCAGCCATCGACACGATGGAATTCCGGCTGCGCTTTTCTCGACTACGACCGCGACGGGCATCTCGACCTGTTCGTCGGCAACTATATTGATTTCGATCTGAAGACAGCGCCGCTGCCGGAGTCTGGACCGTGCCTGTACAAAGGCATCCTGGTTGCGTGTGGACCACCGGGCCTGGCGCCGGGGAAAAACATTCTCTACCACAACAACGGCGACGGCACTTTCACCGACGTGTCAGAGAAATCCGGCATGTGGTCCACCCTCGGGAATTACGCGCTCAGCGCGGCGGTCGCAGATTTCGACAACGACGGCTGGCCGGACATCTATGTTGCAAATGACTCGACCTCCGCAACCCTTTACCAGAATCAGAAAGATGGAACCTTTCGCGACGCCGCCATTGAGGACGGCGTGGCTTTGTCTCCCGATGGACACCCGCAGGCAGGCATGGGCGTGACGGTGGGCGACTACAACCGTGACGGCTGGCTCGACATTGCCAAGACTAACTTCGCCGGCGACACGGACTCGCTGTACGCGGGACTGGGAGGCGGTAACTTCGAAGATCGGACTTATCAGGCTGGCCTGGGTGTTAACACGCGCTATCTCGGCTGGGGAATTGGCTTCCTGGATATGGATAACGATGGCTGGCTCGACTTATTCGTTGCTAATGGCCATGTCTATCCGGAAGTCAGCACCGTGAAGATTGAGGCGCCGTATGCGGAACACAAGTACCTGTATCGCAATTTGCAGAACGGGCGGTTTGAGGACGTCAGCGCGAAAGGCGGGCCAGGCATTACGGCAGCGGTTCCGGCGCGTGGCTGCGCCTTCGGAGACTACGACAACGATGGCGATGTCGACGTCGTCGTCAATTGCGTGAACAGCCTGCCCCAACTGCTGCGCTGCGATGCAAATACCCACCGCCACTGGGCGAAAGTGAGGGTCGTCGGCACGAAGTCCAACCGCACCGGGATTGGCGCGCGCGTACGGGTTGTAGTTCGGACTCAGCCAGAGAGGCCAGAACCTCTGGTGATGATCGATGAGGTGCGCAGCGGCGGCAGCTACTTTTCGCAGAGCGATCTGCGCCTGCACTTCGGACTCGATCAGGCGAAGACTGTCGATGTGCTCGAAGTCCGCTGGCCTTCAGGCCAGGTCGACACATTCAGAGATTTGCCGGCGGATCGCCTGTACGTGGTGGAAGAAGGGGCAAAAGAACCGACAGCGTACTTACTACCTGCCATGAGGAAGATCTGAAGTGCGCCGACTCGGCGCTCTCCTGCTCGCGGCGTCCGCAATGGCCGGCCGCGTCGGCGCAAATGCACAGGCAGCGCCGCTCCAGGCCGAGAATCCCGACGCGGTCTGCGCAACGTGCCATCGTCAAATCTACGAATCGTGGGAGCGCACGCCGATGGCGAATGCCAGCGGGCCCGCCGCTCAGGGATTTATCCCGGCCGATTTCATGCACGCTCCGTCCGGCGTGCACTATCGCATGATTCTCGACGCCGGACAGGTGTGGCTCACTTATGCGCGCCCCAATGCGCCGCCCGATCGTTCTCTTAGCGGGAAAGTAGAGCTGCGGTACTATCTCGGATCCGGAAAACGCGGCCGTACCTGGATTTTCGAGCGAGAAGGTTACTGGTATGAAATTCCCGTTAACTGGTATGCGAAGAAGCACCTGTGGGACATGACGCCCAATTTTCTCGATGCGCGCGAGATGCCTCTGACGCTGCCCGTCGATCCTGGTTGTCTGCACTGCCACGCCAGCAATGTGCAGGAGTCGCTGCCGGACGCGCGCAATCATTTCTCCGGACCGCCGTTTGTGCGAGGAGGAATTCTCTGTTCCTCCTGCCACGGCGATCCGTCGCGCCACCTGGCCGAGCAAGGCAATGGTCCCATCGTAAATCCGGCGAAGCTCGATCCGGTCCTGCGCGACTCGGTTTGCCTCGAGTGCCATCTCGAAGGAGAAGTTGCCGTCATCCGCAAGCGGCAGCGTCTCAACGCGTTTCGTCCCGGCGCCAACTTGTTCGACGAGGCTGTCTATTTCGAGG
>JBAVUB010000417.1:0-1540 GCA_049696575.1 Acidobacteriaceae bacterium
CCCCACGGCTGAGTCCGAGGGCTTCTGCCGCCTGACTCACGTTGCCGTTGCAGCGCGACAGGGCTTTGCGGATGAGGATACTCTCCACCGACTCCAGAGACATCTCTTCGAGAGCCTGGGTGGAGACGCGAGCCGGGGAAAGGCCGAGGTCGGAGACCTCGATAACGTCTTCCCGCGACATGAGGACCGCGCGCTCGATCGTGTGATCGAGTTCGCGGACGTTGCCGGGCCAGGCGTAGTGGAGCATGAGCTGCAGAGCGGTCGGGTCGATGCCCTGGACCTGCTTGCGATAGCGCTGCGCGTAGCGGGAGAGGAAATGCGCGGCCAACGGCGGAATATCTTCGCGACGCTCGCGCAGAGGCGGCAGGTGAATCTCGACGGTGTTGAGGCGGAAGAGAAGGTCGGCGCGGAAATTACCGGCTTCGACTTCGTTGCGGATGTCGGCGTTGGTGGCGGAGATGATGCGGACGTTGACGCGGCGGGTTTTCGAGGAGCCGACGCGCTCCATCTCGCCGGTTTCGAGGACGCGCAGGAGCTTGGCCTGCTGGCGCATGGGGACGTTGGCGATTTCATCGAGGAAGAGTGTGCCGCCCTCGGCGAGCTCGAAGCGGCCGATCCGCTCGGTGCGCGCGTCGGTGAATGCGCCTTTGACGTGGCCGAAGAGCTCGGACTCGAAGGTGCCTTCGGGCAGCGCACCAGTGTTGACGGCGACCATGGAGCGCGAGGCGCGCGACGAGAGGGCGTGAAGCGTGTGCGCGACGATTTCTTTGCCGGTGCCGTGCTCGCCGGTGATAAGGACGCTGGCATCGGAAGGTCCGATGCGGGCGATCGTGGCGAGGACCGGCTGCATGATGGGCGCAGTCGCGATCATCTCCGGCAGGCCCTGAGTACGGAGGAGGCGATTCTCGGCTTCGAGGCGCTGGGCGCGGCGGACGGCGTTCGACAGGTCGATCTGGGTGCGGAGGATGGTGAGCAGGCGGGCATTGTCCCAGGGCTTCTGGATGAAGTCGGAGGCGCCGCGGCGCATGGCTTCGACGGCGAGCTCGACGTTGGCCCAGGCGGTCATGATGATGACAGGGAGCTGGGACTCATGGGAGCGAATCTGGGTAAGGAGGTCGAGGCCTTCGCGGCCGGAGGTGGTGTCGCGGGTGTAATTCAGGTCGAGGAGCAGGGCATCGAAGGTGCCGGACTTGAGCGCATCGAGAACCATGTACGGCGAGGTGGCTTTTTCGATGCGATAGCCTTCGGGTTCGAGCAGGAGCTCGAGGGCGTCGAGGATGTGGGGCTGATCGTCGGCGATGAGGACGAGGGGCGCGAGGGGGCTCGAGGAAGTTTCGGTGGAAACGGGTTGGGCCGCCGTCGACATAGCTTTTAGCTGTTAGCTGCTAGCTCTTAGCTAGTCCTCCTATTATGGGCCGTGAGTGACGATGCCGGATTTTGCGTCGTCGATGGAGACTTTCATGCGGTTGAGGGTATCGCCGATGGCGCGGTCGATGTCGACTTTGCGTTTTTCGTAGTTGCTTTTGGCCAGGTCGAGAGC
>JBAVUB010000418.1:0-2905 GCA_049696575.1 Acidobacteriaceae bacterium
TCTTTGCGCTGCGCCTCGACCTGGACCAGCAGGCATTCGCGCAGGTCGCGCGTGCCGACGCCGATGGGATCGAGCTGGCGGACGACGTCGAGGGCGGTGGACAGATGACCGCGCGCGCGCTCCGCCATGGCGGGAGGCAGCTCGGCTACGCGGGAATAGACGTTTTTGGCGGCTTCGCCTGCGTCGGGCTCCATCTGCTCGCGCAGATAACCGGCCAGCAGTTCCTCGTCGGTCGCGGTCAGATAGCCGTCTTCGTTCAGATTGCCAATGACGTATTCGGCGGCTTCGCGCACGGCGGGCGAAAGGCTCAACGAACCCAGTTGCCAGATGAGATGATCGGTCAGCGTCATCGGCGCGGAGAGGAAATTCTCGATGGACGGCTTCTCGATTTCCTCGTAGTTGTTGGGGGAGCGGAATCCTGGGTCGAGGTAATCCTGGAAATACGAGCCGAAGTCGATCTCGTCGAAGGGGTCCTTCTCTTTTTTCTCGCCTTCGGTGACCGGCTGGGTTTCAACGGGGCGGTCGCGGTCTTCTTCTGCGCGCGCCACGTCGTCGAGCAGCGGAACGTTCTCTTCCAGTTCCTCGAGGACGGGGTTCTCGGCGATTTCGGCCTGGATCATCTCCTTCAGCTCGAGCTTGTTCAGCGCGAGCACGCTGACCATCTGCATGAGCCCCGGCGTCAGGATCTGGCGCTGCGCGACTCTAAGGCTGAGTTTTGGCTGAAGAAGTACCATTCATCCTCAAAAAAGGGCCCGTAGCCTCAGAGTTTACTCTCCTGAGCCGGGGCTGGATAGCAATTCCACTGCCGTAACCGTATCTTCATGGTTCCGCAGGTAATAGCCGTTGTCCCGGAGCGGATTATCCCAGGGAAAAACTCTCCCCGAGGTAGACGCGCCGCACCTCCGGATCGCTCCCCAGCTGCTCGGGGGTCCCATGACGGAAGATGCGCCCTTCGTTGATGATGTAGGCGCGATCGGTGACGGAAAGCGTCTCGCGAACATTATGGTCGGTAATGAGAACCCCGATGCCGCTGGCCTTGAGGTCAAAGATGATTTCCTGGAGGTCGAGAACCGCAATGGGATCGATTCCCGAAAAGGGCTCGTCGAGCAGGATGAACACGGGTTGGATGCAGAGGCAGCGGGCGATTTCCACGCGACGCCGCTCGCCGCCTGACAGCGCATAGCCCCGTGTTTTGCGGATGTGCCCGAGGTTGAGCTGCTCGATCAGCTTCTCCGCGCGCGCGCGCCGCATCTCTGGCGCGATGGGCTGCACTTCAAGAACGGAGAGGATGTTCTCTTCGACCGTCAGCTTGCGGAAGACGGAGGGCTCCTGCGGCAGGTAACTGATTCCATATTGACGCGCCCGCAGATACATGGGCACATGGGTAATCGCTTCGTCATCGAGGAGAATGCGGCCGCCGTCGGGCTGGATGAGCCCTACAACCATGTAAAAGCAGGTCGTTTTCCCCGCGCCGTTGGGCCCGAGCAGCCCCACCACTTCGCCCTCAGTCACCTGCACGCTGACGCCATGAACCACCTGGCGTCCTTTGTAGGATTTGCTGATCTCGTCGGTGGACAGCTTCCGCATGACTCTTTGATTAGCTTATAGGGTGAAAAGCATCGCGCGCAAAACGAGGCGTGGAAAAAGGAGCCTGGGGTTCCTTACGATGTACAGACTCTATTTTTTGGCGCGTGTTTCGGTCACGGCGCTGGATTTTCCGCCGCTCACCACGATGCTGTCGTCCTGACTGTTGAAAGACAGCGCCGCGCCGGTGGTTGTGCCATGCACGCGATCCCATATCTGAGGGGGTGCGGCCTCGGTTCCCGTGAGCACGTAGGTGCCGTCGCTGGCGGTGTAGACCAACTTCTCGCCGTTCCCTTTGCGTCCCGGCTGGGTGAAGACTACGTGGCCGGTGGCAATCATGTGGTCGAGCTGACCGGCGCCGCCGGCCTGCGGAGGTTGCTGCGATGCTTGTTTGGTCGCGCCCGCCACAGGCGCTGGCTTGAGGAACAGCAGGGCATCGTCAGCGTGGATGATTTCGTCGCTCTGTTCCGCCGATACGGCGCCGTGGAAATCTCCCTGCCGGTCCTTGTCAGAGTAGACCAGGGTCTGGCTGTGCACGCGCACTACGCTTTGCTGATGGTTCGCTCCCATGGCCGAGGTGAAATTGGCGTTGACCACGGGCGCTGTACCGGTGCCTTCGCCCCAAGCTTTGAGCAGGTTCTGATTGCGGTCAATCTCGATCACCGGGGCCAGCAGCGAGTCGGCATCCTGCCACATGCGGGCCGGCGTCTGCACGGCCCCGAGCTCATTTCGGGCCCCGTAGAACAGATTCTGATTCGTCGCGTGCACCAGGGCCGCGCGTTCGGCGATGACGTGCACCGGGCTGCTTCCGCCTCCCGCGAATCCGACCGCCGGCGCAGAGCCGGGGCTGTTCTTCTGTTGCTGGGTATAGGTCGCCTTCACGTTGCCGCTGGCTGCCGCGTTTTGCGTGTCGCGGTGATAGTCGATCGACTCCGCAGCCATCTGCATCGCTTCGCCGTCGGTGATCCTGGGACTGCCGGTCAGGTGCAGGACCTGGTCCGCCGCGTGATACTCGGCGTGCTGCGCCCAGCCGGTCAGGGTTGCGGGCTGCCTCGTCGCGCCTGATTTCTTCGCCGGGGTCTCGGTGAGCATGACGTTGCCGTCCTGGATGGCCGTCTCGAGCGTGGTCTGCATCTTCGGACCCTGATTCTTTTTCCTCGCTGTTTTGTTTACCCGGCTTGCTGCGGACTGGCCCCGATTCTCCGGAACCGCCCGCGACTGCTGCATAAAGGTCGCGTGCAGCAGATCGCCCTTCGACGCATTGTGCGATCCATCCGTTGCCGACTGGACGATCTGTGTATTGCCTGTTCCATCGAGCTGG
>JBAVUB010000419.1:0-6803 GCA_049696575.1 Acidobacteriaceae bacterium
GGTTGGAGACTCTGCCGCGCCCGCAGGCCGAGCAGGCCGTCGCCGCTCACATCGCGCGCCTCGCCGGCTTCTATCGCGGCCGGATCTTTTCCTGGAACGTCGTCAACGAAGCCATCGAACTCTCTCAGAACGGCCCCGAAGGCCTCCGCATGAACAGCCCTCTCGTCCGCGCAATCGGCACCGACTTCTTCGCAGCGGCTTTCCGCGAAGCTCGCGCCGCCGACCCCAACGCACTGCTCCTCTATAACGAATACGACCTCGAGCTCGATATCCCCTGGCAGCAGGCCCGCCGCGACGCGCTCTTCCGCCTCCTCGACCGCCTGCAAAAAGCCGGCGCCCCCATCGACGGCGTCGGTCTCCAGTCCCATCTCAAGTTCCGCCAGTTTTCGGATTTTCACGAGAAGGTCTACCGCCAGTTCCTCAACGATCTCGCCGCCCGCGGCCTAAAAATCGTCATCACCGAGCTTGACGTCGACGATCGCAGCTCACCCGCCGACATTCCCGCGCGCGACAGTGCCGTATCCGATATCTACGCGCGCTTCCTCGCCGTCGCCCTCGACGAGCCCGCCGTCTGCGCTCTCGTCACCTGGGGCATCTGCGATCCTTACAGCTGGTACAACACCAGCTGGTTCCACGACTACGCTCGCCCCGATCACCTGCTCCAGCGCCCCCTCCTCTTCGACGAAGCTTTCCAGCCCACACCCGCGTTCTACGCCGTCCTCAATGGGCTCCAGCACGCCCCGAAGCGCGCCCCATCATCGCCCCGCGCCTGAGTCCATACTCGCGCCCCGCGCTTGTGCTACCGTGGCTTCGCAACAAATCTCCCTTCACCGGCGAGGTCATTCTGCATGCTGGCATTGCGATGGTTCGGAGGATGGTCTGGCCCGCTCCTCATCGGCCTCGCTCTTTCCTCTCTCGCCCAGCAGACGAATTCCCCTTCCACCGCACCGAAACAATCCGCGAAGCCGGCGCCTGACGCAACCGCTCGCCTCATTCCGCGATCCGAGGAAGAGCGCCAGCACACCAGCGAAGCCTCCCACCACATCATCCTCAACGTGCTCGTCACGGATACCTCCGGAAAACCAGTCACCGGCCTGAACCAGAACGACTTCACTATCCTCGACAACGGCCAGCCGCAAAAGATCATCTCGTTTCGTCCGCTCGCGGTGAACGCCAAAGATCAGCCCCTCCACGTCATTCTCCTGCTCGACGCGGTCAACAATTCCGCGCGGAACTTCGCAATGGAGCGCAAGGCCGTCGAGAAATTTCTCGCTGAAAGTCGTGGATCGCTCCCCTGGCCCATCGCCATCGCTCATTTCTCCGATTTCGGAGCCGGCGTGAGCCCGCCTTCCCGCGACGCCAATGCCCTGCTCGCATATCTCAGGAACCTGCCCAACGACGTTCACGAAGCTGACTCCGCCAACGACCCTTATAACCGCGAGTTCTACCCCGGCCTCCGCAGTCCCGGCACCCTGCCGATGACGGCCCAGTCCCGCACCCAGAAAGTCGACCTTCGATGGGAGGACCAGAATCAGCGCTTTCTGCTGTCCCTCGCCGCGCTGAACAAGATCGCCGTCCAGCAGGAGGACGTCCCAGGCCGCGTCATTGTGATCTGGATCGGCCCTGGCTGGCCGCTGCTTGCAGGCGCAGGATTTCTTCCCGATTCTCCCGAGATCAAGAGCAGCTTTTTCGACCACATCGCCGATCTCTCCACCGAACTCCGCGTGGCGCAAATGACCCTCGATACCGTCGCGACTCCCGATCTGCTGCATAGTGACGAACTCAGTGGCGACTATTACGGCCTTTTTCTCGCCCCCGTAACAGCGTCCGCGCAGGCAGCCGCCGGCGATCTGTCTCTACCCGTTCTCGCCACCCAGAGCGGCGGCCAGGTTCTCGACGACAGTAAAGACATCACTGGGGAGATCGCCGCTTGCCTCGCCGACGCGGGCTCCTGGTACGAGCTCTCTTTTGACTCCACTCCCTCTGCCCAACCCGATGAATACCACGCACTTCAGGTCAAAGTGAACAAACCCGGCCTCACCACCCGCACCAACACTGCTTACTACGCCGAGCCCTGAGCAACCCGGCATATCCACCCCAAACAGATTTCGTAACGGATGGCCGTAATGCGCACGCCGCCACGGCTCACCTTCTCGACTTATGGCTTCCCCGCCGAACTCGCCGGCACGTGCGTGGTGAGTCCCCGCAGCACAAACTCCCGCACCAGATTCGTCCCCGCCTGGCCCGCAATCTCAATCAGGCCGTTGATGAACACCAGCGATGGCCCCTCGTTCGATTCCGGATAATACAGATTCGACATCGTCCCCGCCGCAAAGTCCCCCCCAATGTGCGAGAAATCAAACTCCGGCTTCCCGTTGTCGCCCCGGCAAATCACCGCCGACTTGATCGCGTACAGCGCTCGCGACCGGATCGTCCCCGTTCCCTTGTAGAAATAGCGGGGATCCTGATGAAACAGCGACGGCAGCAACGCGCTCCCGATCATCCGGCTGTCGAGATCGTTCGCGTACTGCGCCGCGAACCGCTTGCCAAACCCGCTGAAGCCCGTTCCGTACCCAGGATAAATCCCCTTGTACTCCTCCCCGCCTGCGATGGCCGCCGCGCCCGCGAAAGTAATCGGGTCAATCTCCGAGCGAAACGCCAGCTTGAACTTCTGCTTGGCGTCCAGCGGCGGCGCATTCCAGTCGAAGCTGCTGTAGAAGTTCGGAATCACCCCCAGGACCCGCTGGCTCTCCTCAATGTGCATGTCCTCTTCCGCTTCTTCCTCCTCGATCTCCCTCTGGTTCCCGACCACCCGCACTTCCGTTATGCCCGCGCTCACCTGCATTACCAGCGCCGGCAGAAAGCGCGTCTGCCCCGCACTCAAAATAATCTGCGGCGAAACCACCTTCCCCATTCCCGGCGCGCTTACCGTTAGTCTGAACGTGCCCGCGGGCAACCCGGAGAATGCGAACTGCCCATTACTCCCCGATTCCACGACGCGCTGATCCCCCGGCTTCTCACCCGACAGGACTACCCGCGCCCCCTCGACCACGCCGCCATTCGTATTCGTGACTGTGCCTTCGATCGTCGACGGTGCATCCGGTCCCGCTCGCCCAGGCGCCGCCGCCTGCTCCCCCGTATCCCGGTTCATCCCAATCGATGCGCCGTACCCCGGCGCATCCGGCAACTCTCCCGCGTTGGAGGAGACACTCTTTGTCTGCTGAGCGAACAGGCTCGGTGCAGCCCCAGCGAGCAACACCAGCACTGTCGCGCTGCCAAAGGTCATCCTTCGCAGCCGGCCTGAAGAATAATTGCTCAACCGCACCCACCCCTCGGAAGCTTTCTGGAAATACTCCCAACACCACACGGCCAGGCCTATACCCAACCTCTTGAAGGACGCTGGCTTATGGTAGGACGGTTGTCTATCGACAGGCGTAACCCGCCGCGCCGCTGATGACCTTTTCTTCATCTGCCGCCCATCCAGGCAACCCTTTCCCGCGGCGCAACCTGGGCTGTACCCTGATGTCGGTTCCCTGCCATGATCACCATCCTCCGCCTCGGCTCTCCCCGCCAACGCGAAGAAGGCCTCCGTCTCGGCACCGTCCGCCGTCCGCCCCGCGGCGTTCCCAAAGCCGACTTCGCCAAACGCGATTTTTACGACGTCTGGCTTCCCAACCTCTCGCCCACCGAGCCGCTCCTCAAGCAAGCCCAACAAGCGCTCCACGAAAGCCCTGAAAGCGAAGCCCGCTCCTGGCGCACCTTCGAGCGCAAATTCCGCTCGGAGATGAGCCACCCCGACGCCTCCCGTCTCCTCGATCTCCTCGCCGCCCTCTCCCACCAAACCAACTTCTCGCTCGGCTGTTACTGCGCCGATGAGAACCGCTGCCACCGCTCCATCTTCCGCAAACTCCTCGCCGAACGTGGCGCCGCGCTCCGCTGACCGCACCGTCATCATCGGGTCTGCAGGTCTGCAACGACCGGAGCGATCCACGCGAACCAAAGCACCACCCCTTGCATCGACCGCCCCCGCGCATCCAAAATTGTGATATCCGCAGAGGTCGCCTCATGTCACGCCGGGTTACCTGTTTCCTCCTCTTCCTCGTGTTCAGCGCCGGATTTGCCCCAAGGCTATTCGCCCAGGACTCCAGCGATCCCCTTACCGAGGACGAGGTCCAGCAGATTCGCGATAACAAAACGAATCCCAACGAGCGCATCAAGCTCTATATCAAGTTCATCGACGAGCGTCTCGACGCAATCAAACAACTGGCAGGCCCCGGAAGATCCCGCGATGAAAAAGCGCAGGTCCGCGCCAGATACGACGAATTCACCCACCTCTGCGACGAACTACAGGACAACATCGAGACCTACGACGCAGCCCACGCCGACATTCGCAAGTCCCTCAAGGAACTCGTCGCCGACACCGCACGATGGCCTGCGGCTCTGAACATCGTGGGTTCCGACCCCAGCTATGACTTCCCTCGCAAGACCGCGATCGAAGCCGCCCAAAGTGCCACCGACGAGGCGCGCCAGATGTCGATCGCACAGGACGTCTATTTCGACGTCCACAAGAAGGAGCGCGGCAAGAACGGCACCGGTCCCGGCTAGCTTGCTGCCCGCGCTCGCAGCGCCTGCACCAGCCGCCAAAAATAAATCAGCAGGTTCGCCCCACATACCGCGACCGCGAAACCAATGATCACCCTGACCGATAGGTTCGGATACACGATCGCGTCCAGGTAGTGCACGAGGCATCCGCCGCTGTATTGCTGAATGCCGGCCCCCATCTCCAACCGGTCTTCGAGCATCGTCAGCGGGCACGGCCACGGACCCGCTTCGGCGATCATGCCCCACACAAGGGACGCGATATGAAACCCGGTCAGCCATGGGCGCCCGCGCGTCCACACCGCTCCGAAAATCACCCACAGGATCCACACCAGATGGAACGCCAGCACCAGCGCAGCCAGCAGCCTCATGCCCCGATCATAGAGGTCCCCGCGGCCCCGACGGCGGCCCCTCGCTTACACTGAGAAAAGCCCATGTTCTTTCGCACCGACGACCTGCGCATCAGGTCCACAAAAGTTGTTCTGCCTCCGGTCTTCCTGGAAGAGGAGATGCCCGTCACCGAAACGGCCTCCGCTACCGTCTTCCATGCGCGCCGCGAGATTGTGGACATCCTGCACCAGCGCGACCACCGGCTGCTGGTCGTTGCCGGACCCTGCTCCATCCACGACCCCACCGCCGCCCGCGACTACGCTCGCCGCCTCAAAGAGGTCATGACCGAGCTCGCCCCCGAGCTCCGCATCGTCATGCGCGTCTATTTTGAGAAGCCGCGCACCACGCTGGGTTGGAAGGGCCTCATCAACGACCCGTTCCTCGACGAGTCCTACCGCATCAACGACGGCCTCCGCCTTGCGCGTCGCCTCCTGCTCGACCTGGCCGAGATGGGCGTACCCGCAGGCACCGAATTCCTTGACATGATCTCGCCCCAGTACGTCGCCGAGCTGGTCAGCTGGGGCGCCATCGGCGCGCGCACCACCGAGAGCCAGGGCCATCGCCAGCTCGCATCCGGCTTGTCCTGCCCGGTCGGCTTCAAAAACGGCACCTCAGGCAATGTGCAGATCGCCATCGAGGCAATCCTCTCGGCCGGTCACCCGCACACCTTCCTCGGCCATTCGAAATACGGACAGTCGGCGATTCTCTTCACTGCCGGCAATGCCGATTGCCACATCATCCTCCGGGGCGGACGCCAGACCGTGAATTACGACTCTGCCTCAGTCAACGAAACCTGTGCCCAACTCGAAAAATCCGGCCAGGCGCCCCGCGTCATGATCGACTGCAGCCACGCCAACAGCCGCAAAGACCACACCCGCCAGCCCGCCGTCTGCCGCGATGTCGCCGCTCAGATCGCCGCGGGCGATCGCCGCATTGTCGGCGTCATGCTCGAAAGCAATCTCGTCGCCGGTGCGCAGAAGCTTGTTCCCGGCCGTGAACTGGTCTACGGCCAGAGCATCACGGACGCCTGCATCGGCTGGGATGAAACCCGCACTCTGCTCACCGAACTCGCTCAGGCGGTGCGCGCCGGCCGCTCCGCCCAGCCGGCGCCCACCCATTCCATTGCCACTGCGGGTTAGAGAGGCTTTCCTTGTCACGATTCGCGGAACCCATGGCGCGCCTCATCGAAGAGCTCCGCAAGCTGCCCGGCATCGGCAACAAATCTGCCCAGCGCCTCGCCTTCCACATCCTGCGCTCCGACGATTCCGATGCCGAAGCGCTATCCTCCGCCATCCGCGACGTCAAAGAGCGCCTCCGCCTCTGTTCCGTCTGCAACAACATCACTGACGTCGATCCCTGTCTCTACTGCGCCAGCCCTACCCGCAATCAGCGTCTCGTGTGCGTCGTCGAGGAGCCCACCAACATCGGGACTATCGAGAAGACGCGCTCCTGGAACGGCGTCTTCCACGTCCTCCACGGTACGCTTTCGCCCCTGCATGGCGTAGGACCCGAGCATCTGCGCACCGGCAATCTCATCGCGCGCGCCAGCCGCGGCGAACTCGACGAAGTCATCCTCGCCACTTCGCCCACCGTCGAAGGAGAAGCCACCGCACTCTGGCTGGCCGACCTGCTGCGGCCGTCCCAGGTGCGCATCACTCGCATCGCCACCGGCGTTCCGGCCGGCAGCGACATCGAGTACGCCGACGAGGTCACAATGCAGAAGGCGATGGAAGGCAGAAGGGAATTGTGAGACGTCGCTTTTCGTGATTCGCCAATTAGAGTCCAATATTGGCGTTCTGGAAACTTCTGGCGCC
>JBAVUB010000420.1:0-1869 GCA_049696575.1 Acidobacteriaceae bacterium
CTTCCACACTGCGGCCGTTCGAAGGCGAAGCGCTAACTGCCGCTCCTGATTGAATTGACCGAAGCCGGGGTGCTCCGTCTTACGACACCGTCTCAGCGGAGTATCGCGCGATCAGCCCCGTGCGCACCGCGTGACGATAGACGCCGGTGAAGGCGCGGGCCATCCCTAACAGATAAACCAGCGCGAGCACGCTGCCGATCAGCAGCGGGGTGACGGCGATCGCGTGCGCGGCTTGCGGCGACGCGCTGGTTTGTCTGGCGAGAATCTGGCGCATCCCTTCGAAGACATAGCTGGGCGGAATAATGCGAGCCAGCCACTGCATCCAGTGCGGCAGCGTGGAGAGTGGGTAGAAGACGCAGGCCAGCGGTGAGATGAAGGCGGGAATGGGCCAGATGAACCACTCCGCTGCGGGACCGAAGCGCAGAACGAGCGCGCTGCCGAAGATGCCGAGGGAAATCCCGAACAAAAACAGGACGAGCAGAAACGCGGCGAGCATCGCGCCGTAGACGAAGAACGACAGGCCGAAAACCAGGGTGGCGAGGGCGACCATGACGACCAGGCCGATGGCGCTGGTGGCGATCGAGGAGAGCACCAGGCCGCCGAGGTATTCCGACACGGAAAGCGGCGAAGCGAAAAGGTTCAGGAAATTGCGCGACCACACGTCCTCAAGAAACGCGGTGGTGATGCCCTGCATGACGCGCGCCATGAAATCCCAGAGGAGAACGGCGCCAAGCATGGCGGGCACGAAGTTGAAGCGCGCGCCCGAGACGGAGTTGAGGTAGCGGGTGATGAATCCCCAGAGGATGATGTCGATGGCCACCCACGAGAAGAGGGGCACCACGCGGGCCGGCGAACCGCGCAGCAGGTAGTACTGCCGCAGCAACAGGGCGGAGGTGCGGCGGAGGAAGATGGGCATCACGCCTCCTCCTGCAGGTTGCGGATGGTGAGCGGCTCGCGCGCGACCGCGACGAAGAGGTCTTCGAGGGTCTCATGTCCGTTGTCGGCGGGCAGGGTGCGCGGATCGCCTTCGAGCAGAATCTTGCCGTGCGAGAGAAACAGCACGCGATGACAGACCTCGGCGACTTCAATCATGTTGTGCGAGGTCCACAGGACGCCGACGCCGGTGCGCCCGGCGAGCAGGCGGATGGTCCCGCGAATTTCGCGGGCAATGGAGGGGTCGAGGGAGGCGGTGGGCTCGTCGAGGAGCAGGAGACGTGGCTGGTTCAGCATGGCCTTGGCAAGGGCCACGCGGGTTTGCTCGCCGGAGGAGAGAACGCCGCACTTGGTGTTGCGAAAACGCAGGAGGTCGAAGTCAGCCAGGATGGTTTCGATGCGCTCGCGCAAATGCGGCACGGCGTAGAGCATACCGAAGACGCGGAGGTTCTGGGCGACGGTGAGAGTGCCGGGCAGCGGCGCGTAGACTGCGGCGAAGTTGGTGCGGCCGAGGGCCTGGCGCCGGCGATTGGCCAGATCGCATCCGTCAATCGCGATGGATCCGGAAGTCGGCTCAAGGACGCCCAGGATCATATTGATGGTGGTCGTTTTGCCCGCGCCGTTGGGGCCGAGGAGGCCGAGGATTTCATGCGGGCTGACGGCGAAGGAAAGATCGTCGACGGCGCGAAGTTCACCGTACTGCTTCGAGAGGTGAGAGACCGAGAGGATGGGTGCGGACATCTGGAGGTGCGGCGTTCAGCCCTCAGCGCTCAGCGTTCAGAAAAGCCCTTCACGATCCTGGCCGCGCCCGGAACCTGGGGCGCGACCAGAATGGCGATCCGCTACTGGGGTCCGAGATACATCACGTGGACGTAGGTGCCGAGGCGAACGTTGTAGGCGAGGTACCAGCCGTCATCGTCAGGATCGGGATAGAGA
>JBAVUB010000421.1:0-6702 GCA_049696575.1 Acidobacteriaceae bacterium
CTTCGAATTCGAA
Source organism: Acidobacteriaceae bacterium (assembly GCA_049696575.1). Lineage (GTDB taxonomy): Bacteria > Acidobacteriota > Terriglobia > Terriglobales > Acidobacteriaceae > Palsa-343. Next base: position 14 of record JBAVUB010000421.1, read on the forward strand.
ATGGGCGCAGCGAAACGGGAGCCGTTTGGCGGCGTTGCGCTGTGAAAAGAGGAGTACCCGCGGTTTCTGATTTTGCATTTCCATTGTTTCGTCGACAGCTCGGATGGGGTTTTACTGCTCGGATCAAACTTTTTGGGGTTGATGTTCGCTCAGGACGGCATCCTGACTTTGGTCGGTGAGCGGCCAGGCGCGGTCCTGTTCGGAAACCGCGGTCGGCGGCAGAGGCCATTGAATGCGAAACGCAGGATCGTCGTAGCGCGCGCCGCGGCAAGCGCTGGGCGCGTAAACCTGCGATGTCATGTAGTGCATCTCAGTTCCATCCACAAGGGTTTGGTAGCCGTGCCCGCAATGTTCGGGGATATAGAGCATGCGGCCATTTTCTTCGGTTAATTCGGCGCCAAACCACTGGCCAAAGGTGGCGGAGCCTGGCCGCAGATCGAGGGCGACGTCGAACATCGCGCCCCGGGTGCAGCGCACCAGTTTGGCTTCGAGCGCGGGCTCCACCTGGTAGTGCATACCGCGCAGCGTGCCCTTCAGCGCGCTGAGTCCCATATTCGCCTGCAGGGGCAGGAACTCAATGCCGTGTTCGGCAAATTCACGGGAACACCAGGCGCGAAAGAAACGTCCGCGATCGTCGCCGCGGAACTCCGGATCGATCACCCATACTCCCGTGATTGGCGTCTCGGTGAACTGCATCGGTTTCTACCTTCCGGAGCGCTCCGAGGCCGCCAGTTCCCTGGAGTCGGAGGCATTGTCCACGCGAAAGACGGAAGCATAGCGAATCTGCGAGTCGGGTCTGCGATCGTCGAAGGGTTCGAGACCCCAGTATTCCAGCGGCCAGCCGGCGAGGATCGAAGTATCTCCTTCGTGGATTTCGCGCGCCAGATCGGTGATGGGGCTCCAGGATTCCTCCAGAGCTACTTTCGCTCGCACGTCAAGATCGATTCCGGTGACAAACAAGAAGCCGCCGGATTTGACGAGCCGGCCGATGTTGCGCAGGCAGCTTCGGGCATCGGGGGGTTCCATGTGGCAGAGAAAGCGATTGGCGACGACGATATCCTGGGAACCGATGGCGGTCAGCAGCGCAGGGTCGCCCGCATCTCCGCACATCCAGGTAATGCCCTGCCGGAGCCAGGGTTTAATGGTGGCCTGCTTCGCTTTCGTCTCGAACATGGCCTGGACTTCTTCGGCGGAGACGCGCTCGAACATCGACGCATTCTGGTCTCTCGAAGTGTTCCAGCTGACATCGCCCTTCTGCTTCGCGGCTTCTTCGTTTTCGGAGGCCATGGCGTCGGAGCCGCTGAGGGAATAGACGCCGCGGCGGGCGAAGTCGACAATTTCCTGGGAAATGTCGATGGCGTGCACATTCAGCTGCAGATCGGGGCGCGCGGTGCGGATGGCCCAGACCATGGAATAGACTTCAGCACCTTTGCTGCACGCCAGCACCGTCATATCGAGGCGAGCGCCTTTTGGCTTCTGATCGGCGAGGCGCTGCAACATTTCCAACTCGGCGCGGTTGCGGAGGAAGAAGGTGGCGAAATACTGCTTGCGGTCGGCGGTAAGGCGGACGAGCCGATCCAGATGGCGGCCCCAGGCGCGCGTGACCGACCAGCCACGGACCGAGGGAGAGAGATGCTTCCAGACCCGGCCGGACTGCCCAATATAAATGCTGAGCATTCTGCGCATGATCTTCGAGCCGGGGCCGATTTTGGGATCGCCTGCGCCGATTTGTGGATCGTTGGTATCGATTGCTGGCATGGAGAAGGTTGGGAGATCCTCATCGTTGGCGAGCGTTGGAACGACCTCACACCCCACCGGGGCGGATCCGATCGAACTTAACGATGACAATTCGAATTCAACCACACTGGAGGATTTATTCATACAGATTTTATGCGGTTCCTGTCAGAGTCTCAGGCAAGGATTCAGTGCACGCGGCCGTTGCCCATGCGGCTCGGTTGAGTTGCTCCTGCGGCACGGTTTCCGATGTGACTGACGGCGGCTGTGGTGAAACGTCCCGCCATCAGTTTTTGCGCCAGGGCCGGTCGGCACAAAGCCACGCCAAGAGCGGTTCCGATGGTATTGTTCAGCAGATCGGTCATGCTGGAATCCCGTGTAGGGAGAAAATACTGCAGGGTTTCAATGGCCAGGCTGATCGCAAATCCAAGGAGAATCGTGGTGAGACGAGGCCTCGCGATTCCGGGCATGAGCGAAAACCAGAGCGCGAAGAAGAAGCCAAACGGGATAAAGCCGGCAATATTGACGCCCATATCGGACCAGTAGCCACGCGTCTTCCAGCCGTCCCAGCGGCTGCGAAACGGCTTCCACACGGGTTCGAGGAATGCCGGATGCAGAACGAAATAGCGCGGCCGGATCAGCAGGGAGTTTCGGGCGGCACCTTGGTCGTGGACGACGTTCCCGCTGTGCTCGTCAAACGAATACAACGCTAACGGAAGGTGATCGCTGTTCGCCGGCGGCGGCTGTCCTCGCAACCAGCGACTGGCATGTTCGTCGACCTCGGAGGGGGAAAGCGCGACGTCATAGATCGCCAACCCCAGAATGTCGCCGTGCCAGCGGTCCTGATTCGCGGAACTGCCCAGGATGATCTTCCCGGTGAGGTCGGCGCCGGTGAGCCGAAAATCCGACGAGACACCGGCTGGAACTCCGTTGACGTAGAGGGTTGTTCTGTCTGAAACGCTGGTAATGGTGAGGACGACGCTTCTGGCTTTTTCAAATACGCTGCCGGTTCTCCACCACTGCCGAACTAAATTTCCGCGCGCATCGAGGGCGGGCCGCTGGACGGCAAGGCTCGCATCGAACTGGCGCAGGGCAAAGACGTATTTGGGATCCGGGTTGTCATCGAGTGCGAGGACGGTGCCGGACCCGGAAGCGCGGCTTGGCCGCACATAAATCTCAAGAGCACACGGGCCGGCCTGCGAATTTCCGCGAAGAGGCGCGGTGCTTACGACGATGCCGCGACGGCCGAAGCGAAGACCGTTCTCACCCTGCAGCCACTGCACATCGTTTTTTTGCGGGAGAAACGGCCAAAGTCCGGCGATGAGGATGACGATCAGAATGCAAATGCAAATTGCGCCGATCAGCAGGCGCGGACCATCGAGTTGGGGGCGGCTCCGCGTGCCATGGGTTTGCATCATCTGAGGTGTTTCATCGCCGCCGGGGGCGCCACAGAATCCTGCGGACACAGCGTCCGGGGCCAGAGGCCTTGCGAAGGGGCTCTTGCGAGCCCCTTCACCCATCGTTCACGGTACAGTTCTATCGGCTTACTGCGGCACTACGGTTCCGGTGAGGTTGGTGGGCGATCCGGGAGTCACACCGTTCCCGTAGCAGGTGTTGGCGTTGAAGTTATACGGTCCGCCGGCACCGCCGTCGGTTCCGTGCATGACGTTCAGGAAGCACTGGTAAGCAGGATTCCCGTAGGTATGTCCTCCCGGGCCGGTGCCTCCGGTGACATCGGGACCAGTTGCAGGATACGGAATCGATCCCCACCAGGATGGTTTGCTGGTTTGGTAGAAGGAGGCAGGCAGGGTGAGCGTGGCCGCTGCCCACGCAACGGTTCCACCGATGTTGTTGAAGTTTCCGGTAATCAAATCGGTGGCTGAAGTTCCGGCCTTGTCTCCTCCACCAGAGCCATCGTCGGCCGATTCGCCATAACCGAACGACCAGCCATAGGCATCGGCGTCATAGCTGCGGTTTGCAGGATATTCGATTGAGGCTACCTGACCCATCGTGGAGGTTCCATAAGCAACCAGGGACTGCATCTGGGAGCTGCCTACGACGTTGCCGACCATGTTGTTGAGAGTCGCCAGATAGGACCACTGCATGGCCCGGGCGGCCTGGAATCCATAAATGGCACCGGAACAGCTGACCGTACCGCGGCCGGAAGCCGGAGCGCAGATGTGGTTGGTGCCGATGACCCAGTCGCGGAAGGCCGTAGTCTGGCTGGAGGTGCCCCACACGGAGTCCGCGTAAATCTGCGTGACGACGTTGCCCTCGAGCAAATTGTATTGTGGCGAGGCTCCGTGAAAGCTGATACCACCGATCAGGAAGCTGGGCGCGCCGGCGTCGAACTCGCCTTCGGTGTAGTTGTACCCGATCACGTTACCGGCGGCGCCCCACTCCATCATGATGGCGACGTGGGTGCGCTCGACGATGTTGTTCTCGACCAAAGTCGCGCTGGTCTTGTAAGCGAGGTCGACGTCGGAATCATAGGTGCCGGGTTCGTGCAGGTAGGCGTTGGAGAAGTAGCTGTCGCGGATCTCGTCGCGATAGCCCCAGTAGTCTTCCAGTTGATCGCCATCGGTGTAGTTCCCCTCCACGCCTTTGACCCAGCAATACGCGCAGGAGGAGAGCCCGAAGTTCGCCGCGTAGCCCTTGTTGTTGGCGTAGACCTGGAGGTTTTCCACCCCGGCATAGCTGGCCGACATGTTGAACGGAACAGCGATGGGCGATTGGGTGTAAGCGCCGTACAACCCGGGTGAGATGGTGACGGTGGAGCCGCTGACGCCGGTGACCTGAACGATCTGGCCGCGAGCCAGGCTTCCACTGCTGGTCCAGCCGTCGCACCACGTGCATTGTCCTTCGCTGCCGTTGGAGGAGACGAAGGCGGAATTGTTGGTTTCGGCGATCACCAGATATGAGTTGGTGGAGACGCCGGAGGCATTGCTGAGGGTGATGCTGGTGGATCCGTTGGTCGCGCCTCCGGTGATATTAACCGGGCTGTAGCCGGGGCCACCGGAACCGAGCGCGACAACGTAGCCGCCGCCGCCGCCGGTTGCGTTGAGAATGGTCTGGTTGGCGCCTGCGCCGCGCAGAGTCACGTTCGACGGAACCTGAATGGTGCCGCTGATGCTGTAGGTGCCCGCCGCCAGAGCTACGGTTTGACCGCTGGGACAGGAGGCAAGAGCTGAATTGATCTGGGATACGGTTGCGGAAGAGGTAAGGCTGGCGCAATTGGTCGTACGCGCCGGGATACCACCCACTCCTGAGTTGGACCAGTTAACCGCCTGCGTGGCGCTTAAAATTGAGGACCACGACTGGGCATGGCTAGAGAGCGAAAACACAAACAACAATACGGAAATTCCTGCAGTACTGCGCTTCATATGTCCTCATCCGTCCTCCTTCGCTTAGCCCTGTTGTAGTCTCTAAACTCTTCGGGCCTTGTTCCGGGATTGCGTGGCTATCGACAAGCGATCAAGGCGAACCGCCGATGTCATTGACTGGTGACGATGGTAGGGGCAGTATAGCCATCCAGAACGCGACAAGCAAGACACTAAAGTTACTATTTTCGAGGTCGACGTTACCTTGCGATGCTGGCTCCCTGCGCCGTTGTACTCCATTTCAGTAAACCATTTATCATCAACAGGATTACTATTGTCAACGGTACGAAAGAGCCAGGAAAATATCGCCACAAAATGCAGAAAAATCTACATGGACCGTGTAGATTTTGATGACTTCAGTACTAGGGCTTTTCAGGCCAGGTAACCTATGCGGGAAACGGGTCGTTCGGACCTGAAAAACGGTCCTCCGGGAGCACGGTTTTGGGGCCGATTTTTCGATTCTGCAGAGGGAAATCGGGTTTTTCCTGCTTGGGAAAGACCCGCTCGTAGGCGGCGAGCAGGTGCTCCACGGAGTACTTCCAGGCCAATTCTTTTTCGACGCGCTGCCGTCCGTTCTGACCCATTCTCCGGCGCTCCTCGGGATGTTCAAGGAGCCAGAGAATCTTCGCCGCGAAATCGGCTGCCAGGCCTTCCTTACTGGCATAGAGAGAGGCTTCTCCCGCGCTGAAGCGGCCTTCCTTCAGGTCGAACTGGACGATGGGCTTTTCCAGGGCCATGTACTCCATGATTTTGATCATGGTGGAAATGTCATTCATCTCGCATGGCTTGTCGGGATTCACGCAAACGTCGGAGGTGGAGAGAATGGCCAGCAGCTGGTCGTCGGGGATTCTGCCGGTGAAGTCGACAGTGTCCTCGAGGTTCATGTCCTTCACCATCTGGCGGAGGCCGGGGAGTCCGGGTCCGCCGCCAACGCAGGTGAAGTGAATGTCACGGCGGCCCATACTGCGGAGGTGGAGGGCGGCTTCGAGGAGAATGTCCAGACCTTCCTGCACGCTCATATTGCCGACATAGCCGACGAGGTAATCTTTGCCATGTTTCAGGGCCGGATCGGGCGGGACGGCGCGCATGCGCTGGAGATCGGGACCGTTGCGAACGACGAAAACGTCTTCCGGCTTATGGCCTCCGCGGGCAATCGCCAGATCGCGATAGCTGCCGTTGGTGGCCATGACCACGTCGCTGAAGCGATAGGTTAGCTTCTCCAGCAAAACCTGCGACTTGTACAGCAGGCCCTTCTTCTCGTATTTCGAGAGGTAGAGCTCCGGGTTGGCATCGTGGTGGTCGAAGATGTATTTCACGCCGAAGATTTTGAAGGGCAGAGCGACGAGGAAAATGTCGTCCGGCGGGTTGCACCCCTGGATGACGTGAAAGCCTCTGCGCAGAAAAATCCACGCGGTATAGAAGAACTCGAAGATCAGCGCGCAGAAGAACTCAATCAGGTACCCGGAAATGCTGTTCCCTTCCCCAAACATCGGGTGACGGTAGACGTGAATCCCGTCGAGGAATTCATAGCCTTTTTTGCATTTCTTGTCCTTCGGACACAGGACGGTGACGTCG
>JBAVUB010000422.1:0-1580 GCA_049696575.1 Acidobacteriaceae bacterium
ACACGATCGTGGGCGAGCGTGGGGTGAAGCTGTCGGGTGGGCAGCGGCAGCGGCTGTCGATCGCGAGGGCGATTCTGGCGAGTCCGCGGATTTTGATTCTGGACGAGGCGACATCGTCGCTCGATTCGGAATCGGAGGCAATGATTCAGAATGGCCTGAGCTATCTGATGCAGGGGCGAACGACGTTTGTGATCGCGCATCGACTGTCGACGATTCGGAGGGCGGAGCAAATTCTGGTCGTCGAGGGCGGCCTGATCGTGGAACGCGGAACACATGCGAGCCTGTACGCGCTGGGCGGGCGATATTACGACCTGTACACGAGGCAGCATGGTCTCGAAGAGAATCTGTTCCTGGCGCCGGGCGAAGGAGACGTGGTTGAGGAAGAGGACCCCACGTCGAGCGGCGCCGGGCGGCGGTAGAGGCCTTCCTGAACCCTGTCCGCTGAACGCTGCTCTTTCCAAATGTGGAAAACTTGTCAAGAGGGGACCTCAAAATCCAAAGTAATGAGGCTTGATTCCAGGCTACTTGTATCTTTATGTGCTCAATGAATTTTGGCGACTTTATTCTCTCAGTATGATATTCTGAACTTATAGAGTAAAAAAAGAAAAAGCCTGCCATCGGCAGGCTTTTCTGTTTCTGGGCCCAGGTTCCGCGTTCTGTGCTCTCTGTGTTCTATGTAGCGGATTCCTTGGTCGTTTAGGCCCGCAGCTATTTTAGAATCAAATGCATCGACAACTTCTACTTTGAATGCAAATAGATAACTGCCACCTGGCCGCAACCTGCAATGCAGCTATCTCAAAACAAAATGCTTACCCGCAACCTATCGTGGAGTCATATGCATAGCACCCACCCAAAATTCGCCGGCCCAATGGAATCAAATGCGTACGCGGCGCCAGCCCCCAAACCCAGGGGGGAGGGGGAGGGGGTGGTCGAAAACAAAAGTACCGTCATGGGGTTCGGTCCTGACCGCGTGCCGGGAACTGGCACACGGACGCGACCGAACCCCAGGAAGCTACTCCCCGCCATCGAGCCAAAGGCGTACCCCGTTACGCGCCGTTATTTTCACGGACCGACTGAAGCCGGACCTGACACTTGCGCCCGTTTGCCCAAGGAGGGTGAGTGCGGGGCAGTCCCGTTTTGGTTCATCGACATTACTTAGGTGTGGATGGCCGGGATTGAGTGACAGGGGGAGCACACGGTGCGAGCTTAAGCTTCTTGCTGTGGGGTGAACCTGGCTGGGGGAGCGGCTGGGGCTTTTTTCGGCAAGCTGTGAAGTTGGGCCCTGATGCGAACCTTATCCGGATGATCCCGAAAGCAAAGCGCCAGGCGCCCGATAGCCGTCCGGGTTTTACCCGATGGGGGATAGCACGCTATCCGCTGAACGCTGTCCGCTAGTTCCTGGCCAGCATCCGATCCACTTCCGCCCGACGCGGCATCGAAGGCGCCGTCCCCGCGCGCGTCACCGAGATCCCCGCGACCGCGCATCCGAACCGCACCGCATCGATGATCCCCCGGCCCTCCGCCAGCGCCACCGCGAACCCTCCGTTGAACGCATCCCCCGCTCCCGTCGTCTCCAGCAC
>JBAVUB010000423.1:0-2165 GCA_049696575.1 Acidobacteriaceae bacterium
GCCGAGGCGATGGCGATCGCTGTGGGCGCTCCCGCCGCCACCTCCTGGGCAAACGACGGCCCGCTGAGGACGCCGCAGGGCAGGTCCATGCCTCGCGCTGCCAGCACTGCGTCAATTACCTCCGTCATCCGCAGGCAGGTCTCGTCCTCGATACCCTTGGTTGCGCTCACCAGCAGTTGCCCAGTGCGCAGATGCGGCGCGAACCCTTCATAGGTCGAGCGCACAAACTGCGACGGGGTCACGCTGACGACAATTTCGGCGTCATCCAGCGCTTCCGCAGCGTCCTCAAAGATGGCGACGGATTCGGGAATCTGAAACCCCGGCAGGAATGCAGTATTCTCGCGCCGTTCGCGCATGGTCGCCGCGACGTCCTTCGCGTACGACCACAGGGCAATTTCGTGCCCACCCCTCCGTGCAAGGCTGATCGCGAGCGCAGTCCCCCACGCGCCGCTGCCCATCATGGCAATGCGGCTCATGCGGCAGTCGTCCCAGGCTTGCCCATTGCTGCCTTGCCGAAGCGGTATTCTGTTCCCTTCGCCAGCCGCGCAATGTTCTCATGGTGCCTCAGGACCACGATGAGCGGAATGATGAACAGCACGGCCGTTGACCACGGCGTGCGTGGCGGATGGGGCATCAGCAGCGCGAGAACAGGAAACGCCAGGGCCGACAGGATCGATCCCAGCGAAACGTAGCGCGACACTGCGAAGACCACCACGAAAACGCCCAGACCCACCAGCGCCGCCCAGGGAGCCAGCGCCAGAAACACGCCGAATGCCGTCGCGACTCCCTTGCCTCCCTTGAAGCCGAGCCAGACGGTGTAGATGTGTCCGAGGACCACGAAGAGAGCAGCGACAGCAATCGCGTTCGTGGGTACATTCGGTGCCAGAGCTGCCCGCGTCGCATACGCGCCGCAAAGCCAGACCGCGAAAAAGCCCTTCAGCACATCCAGCAGGAATGTAACCGCACCCAGACCCTTTGAGCCCGAGCGCATCACGTTCGTGGCGCCGATGTTGCCGCTGCCCTTCTGGCGAATGTCTTCCTTACGGAAGAATCGCACCAGCAGATATCCAAACGGGATCGAACCAAGAAGGTACGCCACCAGCGCGGCGACCGAATAGAAGATCGGGGGCATTGCGCTTACGAGTCTACCAGTTAGGAATGGCCGTCATGCGGAGCGCGCTTCAGGCCACAGCATGGGGCAGGAGCAACGGCATTCTCTAAGGCGACCCGGTGATTACTCCTGCTCGCGAGCTATTTGACGTTGGGCACCTGCGTCGCTTTGCCATTGCGCAGACACTCGTCGATGATGCTGCGCACCTGACGGTCCGCTTCCCTCCCCAGACGGCCCTGCTCCTCGCCCAACTTGCCCTGCCGAGCGCCCAGTTCGCCTTGCTGCGCGCCGAGCCTGCCCATCTTCTCTCCAAACACACCCTGGCGCGAGCCGGCCTCACCCTGCAACTCACCCAGGCGGGCCTGCAGTTCTCCCAGCTTCGTCTGCATCTCGGCCATTCTCTCCGAGTTCCATTCCGATTGAGCGGCGGCCAGCTTCGCCTGCAGTTCAGAAACCTTTTCTGGCGTGAGCATTTGGTCCTGCTCCGCCTTTAGCTTTGCTTCGACGTCCGCCAGCTCTTTGGTATCCCACTTATTCTGCTCTTCCTTCGCCTTCGCCATCGCCGCGTCGACCTCCGCCATCTCTTTGGAGAGATCGGGCAGCTTCACGGTGCCTGCATCCTCCTGCTCCCGCGCCAACTCCTCCTGCTGTTTGCCGAGAGCTTCCTGCTGCTTACCCAGCAGTCCCTGTTGCCGCCCCAGATCCTCCATGGGCTTGTACATGGCGCGCAGCTTCGCCAGGATTGCCGGATCATCGACGATGTACGACTTGCCGTTGTGCGTGAACCACAGGAACGGCCCCTTCGCCACTTTGCGCGCCGCATCGAGCTCCGCTTTGCGGTTATCGCTCCAGCTCCCTGAGAAGGTGATGCTGGTTCCCGTGCCTTCGACGATCGCGTAGGATTCACCGTCGTTGGAAAAGCCATACGAGTAGCCGTTCACGGTCTGGCCATGGTCGGATACGAGAGCGTCGTCCGAATCGGCCACGTTCACGGCGTCACCGCCGGCCAGAACAGGGGTCGCAGGGCCCACGCCTGCCGGCGGAGCTGCGGCAG
>JBAVUB010000424.1:0-5040 GCA_049696575.1 Acidobacteriaceae bacterium
AGCCAGGGCAAATTACGGGTGTGGCCCGCCTCGCGGAGAACGGCGTCGACGTGCTCCAGAACCTCATCGATGGTCATGGTGTACATTTCGCGGCCGTTGTCGTAGCCGGACTCGATCGCCTTTTTAAGGTAGAGGCCGGCGGCTTGGGCGGCGAGGGAGTCGGTGATGGTGTGGCCGGTGCGTTTCTTCTGCTCGACCCAGGCGAGACAGGGCATGGCGATCCAGACCGAGCGGCCGCTGACGTCGAAGCGAATGTCGACGGCGTCGGCATGGCGGGTGGCGATGGCGACGATGTTCGCGGTCCAGCGGCAGTGCAGGACTTCCCCGCTCCAGCGGTCAGTGGCATGGAAATTTTCGTACATGACTGCTTCCAGCGTAGAGCATTTTGCATTCAGACGCATCCAGGGTAGGAAACCGTTGGCTTGGCCCGGTTGGAGAACCTGGAGGGGTTGACCAGGAAATAACCCTGGGAAAGTGTGGAAATGAAGGAAATCTTTCAGCGAGTTTCTGCGTCCAATGATTCTGTCTGTATTGCGGACTAGTTTTTATCCGAGGAGTTGACACAGGTGACCCAAGTATCCAATACCCCCCGACAGCGGCGATTTGAAGAGAGACTCCGGCATCAGCAGCGGCATCTGGAGCGGAGCATGCAGAGCGCGGCAAAAGAAGGCCGTCAGGTAGTCGTCGAAGACACGCTGGACGTGGCCGACCAGGCAGTTTTGTCGTATCAAAAAGAGCTGCTCTTCAGCCAGGGAACGGAAGGGCACAGCCAGCTGTCGCAGGTGCGGCGGGCGCTGGAGCGCCTGCGCGAGGGCAACTTCGGCGAGTGCCTGCACTGCGGGCAGGAGATCGGCGAAAAGCGGCTGGATGCGCTGCCGTGGACCCCGTATTGTATTACGTGCCAGGAGAAGGTGGAGACCGGGCAGATCGAGGACGTGGCACGCGCTGCCTGACGCTCAAGGTTCCCGTAAGCGCGTGGTAGACTGGGACGTATTCTGCATGCGAATGCGCACCGAGAGCTGCGCGTTCGCTGAACGCCTGCCCAGGAACCTGGGCCGCCCAAAGGAACTTCGGCAAAACCGGTGGACACACAGACCCGTCACGCACTGAAACAGGACAAATTCGTATCCGCAACCGCCTCTGGGCTGGAGTGGATCGGCGAGCACCGCAGCAACGTTGTGGCGTGGCTGGTCGGCTTCGCGCTGGCCGCTGGGTTGGTGGTGGCCAGTATTATCGTCTACCAAAAGCGGGAAGCGGCGGCGAACCAGCAGCTCGGCCAGGCGATGGACATCTACGAGACGCCGCTGGCGCAGCCGAATCAACCGGCGGAGCCTGGCCAGAAAACCTACGCCACGGCAGCAGAGCGCGCGAAAGCGGCGTATCCGCTGTTCCGGCAGACGGCCGACCAGTATGGTTGGCTGACCGCTGGCCAGGCGGCTCGCTACTTTGCCGGCGTCACTGAGCTCGATATGGGACAGCAGTCGGCAGCGGAAGCGGATCTGGAGAAGGCGACGCATGCCGGCAGCGATCGGGCGGCGCTGGCGAAGATCGCGCTGGCGAATCTGTACGCGCAAACGGGGCGGAATTCGCAGGCGGTGACGTTGTTCCAGGACGTGATCGCGCATCCGACCACGACGGTCCCGAAAGCGGCGGCGCAGTTGCAGCTGGCCCAGCTGTATGAGACGACGCAGCCGCAGGAAGCGCGGCGACTCTACGCTGAGATCAAAGATCAGAACAAAGATAACGACGCGGCGCAGATTGCGACGCAGAAGCTACAGAGCCTGAAGTAAGGCTGACGGATTGCTGCTCAGCGAGCAGCGCTTTACCGAACCGGCAGCGCCCCTTCCAAAGCCGACTTTCCTGTCCAGCCGAGCGAGCGCCTTTAGCGGCTAAGCGAGCTTTTGGTTCTCGACGCCGGGAACGGGCTCGAGGTCGGCGCCACGGACGAGCTTCTCTTCCTGCTTAGAAGCATCTCCGAACAGGACGACGTAGACATCCTCGAGAGAAGTGAGCTTCTTCTCGACGGTCCCGACGATCTGCTTGTCCTTGATGCGGACCCGTTGTCCTTCTGCGAAATCCATGATCCAAAGGCTAGGCTGTGTTGGGGTGTATCCACTATCCCAAGAATGGGTTAAGGGAAGGCCAGAACAGTAACCTGTTTGCTGACACGAAGGTGACTGCCGTTCCAGCAGAGCCAGAAACCTGAAGTGATTACGGTTGCCGATGGTCCCGGCCCAGACGAGCGACCGGGAAAACTGAAGCGCTCTGCCCATTCTAACGCTGATCGCGGAGCGAGAGGTGAATGTGGGCCGCAAGCGAGCGGCTAGCAGCCAGCAGCCAGCGGCCAGCGGCCAGCAGCGAGCAGCGAGTAGCCGGCAGCTGGTAGCTGGTATGATGCCACCCCCTACCCCCTGCTTTCTGTTAAGTGTATGAAAACAGGCATGTTCTGGTTAACCTCCGGGGCTAAGTAATTGAGAATGGGTCAGTTGGCTGACGCTCGTGAATGCATCAATTCACGCTCGCGAAGGGTTTGATGATTGGAAAGGCAGGGAATAGGCAATAGGGAATAGGGAATAGAAGACCTCCGCGAGCGGTGAACCGGGAACCGGGAAGCGTGGACCGTGAACCGCAGACTGTGAACAGTGGACAGTGCACGGTGAGCTGGGATGCAAAAAGGCCTCGCCGGAGCGAGGCCTTTATCTTTGGTCAATTCCGAAAAACCAAGAAGCTTTTTTCTTTACCTCTTATGTTCAGAATACCAGATTGGAAGAATAAAAATGCTGGTCTTGGAGGGGAGAAAGAAACCAATGCCCACGCCACGGAAAGGAGTTAGGGCGCACAGTTACGAACGTAAGGATTGACAGTTTCGGAGGAAAGAGTAACGTTACGCGATTTTCGCAGATCGCGATGGGGAGACCGACAGGTCGCAGCTCAGGGTTCAAAACTTCGGGATCGCCGACCACACGGACATTACGACACACAAGCCCGTTTATCGGGAGTAATCCGTATACTGACTGCCATGCGATTGACTTGGGGCATCGTGATCGGATTAATGATGGGTGTTGCGACCGCCTATAGTCAGGCGCAGCAACCGGAAGCGCCCATACAAGTGTCCCTCTGCGAAATAAAAACGCATCCAGAGAAGTATCTAAAGAAGTTAGTCGAGTTCACCGCGTCAGCTTCACATGGCTTCGAAGACTCCATGGCCGAAGATTCTCGCTGTCCATGGCCCGATCGCGGTCCCGGTGTCTGGATGGAGTATGGCGGCAATCGATCCACCGATACGATGTACTGTTGTGGCTTTTCGCCAAAACCAACTCGCGACAAGCCTCTCGTCGTTGATGGTATCCCGTTGAGCCTCGTTGACGACGAGAAGTTCCAAGAGTTTGATGCTCGTCTGCACCCGAAGCATTCGAAGCAGCAGCGAATGTCGGATACAGTTAAGGCAACTTTGCGCGGTCGCGTATTTGGCCGATACGAGGGGATTGCTGGCACGCAGCAGAGCCCAGCGTGGCGGGGTTACGGCCATATGGGATGCTGCATGCTGTTCGTTGTCACACAGGTAGTCTCGGTTGACGCGAAAAGATGAACAATCTTTCATGACCGCGAAGGCTGACTGGACTGGGACGGCTCCAGACCAAGTCGGTCGTTTACGGCGTTCCTAAGACGCTGCTTGCATCCGAGGTAGCGCTCGGTCGTTTGAACTGATACATGACCAAGCAAAAATTGGATTTGTTCCAATTCACCTCCTGACTGGTGGCAGAGACGAGCACAGGTGCGCCGAAGATCGTGTGGAGCGATTGCGCCGATGCCGCAGATCGAAGCAGCTTCGCGAACGATTGACCAGATAACCTTTGCAGTGAAGCCGTGGCCCCGAACTCTTCCGGTCTTGCCTATGGCGCGGAAGAGCGTGCCAGCGCAAAGCCCTGCAGCGCTTATCCAATCATCCACGGCCGATTTGACCCAGCTAGGCACAGGTATTGTCCGCATGTGGCGGCCTTTGCCGATGAGATCTGCAAGCACCCAGTGTTCTTCGCGAAGCTCAAAATCCTCAATCTTAACGGCCACAAGTTCTGCTCTGCGCAGACCGCAACCGAGAAGCATGGCTAGAACGGCATGGTTGCGTAGGTCTCGGAGTTGTTTGCCTGAGTGCACTGCAAGAAGCTTCTTGCCCTGTTCCGCGGTCAGCCAGTTGCCAACACGAACTCCCAGTCGTTTCGCTCCTTTGACCCTGCGAATGCCTGCGGCGAGGTCGGGGCTGAGCAGTCCGCAATCTGAAGCCTCGTATGCAAGCCTGCGAACTGCTGCGAGTCTGAGGTTTATCGTTGAGGGCGCGTAGCTACGTTGCTCCAAAGCGATGCGATAGCGGGTCACTACCGTTTTGTTGAATGCGAGGCGGGGTTCCGAGCAATACCACTCGATGAAGTTGCGGATAGCGTGGTCGTATGACCGTCGCGAGTTCAAAGATGGAAGGCTGTTGAGGACTGCTGACTTGGAATAGTCGAGGTCTGGGAGTCTGAGAACGCTCTTGGGCTTCTTTGCTCTTTTCGCCATACTAACGGCCTCCTAGCCGTGGCGAAAAGCATTGCCCGAAGCGGATGATCTCTGGAAGTGGCTTCCTCTCAGGACTTGAGATCGAGAGCGAGGACAGCCGTCTCTCCTACTTCGATACGCCTCGTGTTGACAAATTGAGCGCAGTGGACAAGTGCCTCATATTGCTCAGGGCAACGCTTCGCGAAGTCGCGCGCGCTGTTCAGTTCGAGCGTAAGAATGCTGCCGTACGCGCAATGAACCGTAGACATGCCATCTTCCGGCTTATCCAGCGATGTCATGCAGTCAATCCACGCATCCATGTTCTTCCCATAGAAGGCAGGGAACCCGAAAACGCGAGAAAACTCCAAGTGGAACGAAGTCCAATCGCGGATGGCTCTGCAATCCATCGAAACTCGTGCAGTAATCACAATGCGAGTATACGAGCGCGTTAGTACCGGGAAGTCTTAGTGCTGTATCTGGAGCGCCCCGCGACGCAAGAGTGCGCAG
>JBAVUB010000425.1:0-2772 GCA_049696575.1 Acidobacteriaceae bacterium
GCGTAGTGCTTCGTCGCCGCCTGGTTTTGTGCGGTCGGATCCGCGCTCAGCGTCAGTGGGCCGGTCATGGCTCCGCCGGCCACCGGCAGCCACGATCCGCTCAGCGACGCGAGGGCGCTCTGCACATAGGCCTGCGAGACTCCCTGCATGGCTGCCACCGTGGAGGGTTCCAGTTGCGCCCGCACCGCCGCAATCGTCGCCGACGACGTCGCCGGAACCACCCAGTATTCCTGGTTCACGGTTCCGTCATTTAAATGGTAGACAGCCGTGTAGTAGCTGCCGGACGGCAATGCGCTGGCGTTGGGCGTCAGGTTCAGGCTGATGAAGCCATCGGCGGCAATGGGCGCGCTCAGATTGCCCGCAGCCACCGCCTGGTTCTGCGGCGTCGTAAACGCGGACCAGCTCAGCAGCAGCGTTCCGCTGGCCGGCGTTCCGTCGGCGCGATAGACCGTGCCCTGAACCGTCGTCGTGTTCATTTGCGCGGCTCCACGCGGCGGCAATACGGCCACCGCGATCGCCATGAGTCCGAGCGCTACTCGCCACACCGGCGCGCCAACGCGCATCCGCTCTTTGCAGTTTCTGTTCCGCATATTCCTCGTTTCTGGAACCGGCACGATGCCGTCTCAACCCGTCCAGGTCTCCACCATAAAGGTGCTGACCCCCGGGGGCCAAATAGAAAAGGGACACCGTGAGGTGTCCCTTCTTTTTCTTTTTTGACTCTATAAGTTCAGAATATCATACTGAGAGAATTAGCTCGCCAAAATTCTTTGAGTGAATTGTCGTGGAAGCCCTTTGTTATGTTGCCTCATTACTTTCGATTTTTGGCCCCCCTCTTGACAAATTTTCCACATCGGGCGCCAGCAGGCCAAATTGCAAAAAAACCGCGGTCAGGCGGTTCATCGCCTCTCCATAAATACGAGTGACGGATCGCTCACTTTCGCCCGTCATCGCGGCCGTCTCTTCCAGCGAGTAGTCCTCCAGGGCCATGTGATGGACCAGGGCCAGGGACAGCCGGTCCAGCTGCTTGAGGGCCTTCTCCACGTCGAAGACAAAGATCATGCCATCCTCGAAGGTCCGCAGACGATAGCTGGATACCCGCCCGCGCAGGACGATTCTTCCCAGAGCGGAGGGCGCCCGGCCAATTTCCATGGAGATGCGCAGATACCGGTGCAGCAACGCCAGCGTGTGCTTGCGGTAAAACGCAAAGCCGGCGATGGGTTTGGGCCGGGCCCGGGGAAGCGGTTCGGCCACCGCCGTTGCCATCGCCACAATGCACGGCATCGCCAGAGCTGCGCTCATTCGGCGCCTCCTGTCACGAGCACAGGGTTTCTGTGGCGTCCCCGGCGTCCCGGCCGCCGCGTTCGCCTCACCGGCGGCAGATACCGCATCTTAAGAGCACAGCCCGGACAATAAACCTCGACGCAGCCCTGAGCGCGATACCAGAGCACGCCGCATCCCTCACACACTTTCAGGAAAATTCGCAGGTACATCAGTCATTTCTCCAGAGTTCAGCCGTCCGCGGGACCTCGATCTTCTGCAGACCTCGCGGAGTTAGGGGAGGAGGAAGGCCTGGTCGCCACGCGGGCGATTTCGGCCTTCCGTTTCATTGTTATGTCAGGCAATCAAAGGGTGGATCGAACGCCATCCTCCGGTATTTGGAAGCCTCGCCGGGGGCATGCTACTTCCGCGTGTTACTGATTGCAGCGAGCGAAAGTACTATGTCTGACCAGCGCGAGTAGTCCGACACTAATGACATGAACCAATGCGTTCAATCACCGGGAGGAGCGAACAGGTAGTTGTGCATTAGCTGGGTACTGAAGTCCTTCTCCGCCTCTGGCGGACTTCGCGAATCAGCGATTCTTTCTGCAAACCCTGAGGTAATGGCTGTATAGCTTTCTGCAAACTTCCGAGAGATGAAATTCCTCGAGTTACACGAGCGCCTGCGGCTCGAGACGTGGCGCCGCATCGACCAGGGAATCCTCAGCAGTTCGCTGCTGGCCCGGCAAACCGGGCTGGCCCAGGCGCACATTTCCAATTTCCTTCACCGCCGCAGGCGCCTCAGCCTTCCGGCCCTGGACCGGCTCCTGCGAGCGCAGGCCATCGGTGTGGAAGATCTGTCTCCCACCGGCGTCTCGTCTCTGGAAGCAGTCGAAGGGTCCATGGACACCGTGCCCATCGTTTCCCAAATCGTCGCGATGTCCTCGCCCATCATCGCCCCTCGTGCAGTCCTGGGCGGAGTCCAGATCCCCTCCGGCTGGCTGGTCAGCTTTCCTGCGCGCCGCGCGGTGAGCCGCCGCAGCTGGGAACGGTTCGTTGCCGTTCGCGTTTCCGCCGCGCAGGCGCTGCCCATGGATCCGGTTCTCCGCGTCGGCTCCATCGTCGTGCTCGACCGGCACTACAACTCGCTGGCCAACTGGAGGCCGCCCAATCCGAATCTCTATGGGGTGCGCGCGGGAACGCAGATGCTTTTCCGGCACGTTGCCTTCGAGTCCAGCCGCCTGGTGCTGCGCCCCCGTGCTCTGGAATATCCCCTCGAGGTCCTCGAACTGAATCCCGAAGACTCGCCCTCCGATCTGCTCGTGGGCCGCGTCTGTCTCTGTATTTCTGAGGTCTAGGGGGACGTGCCGGCACTTCGCCGCGCTCTGATAGCATCGCCCTCAGAGGTGTTCCATGGATTCAGTTCCAGCCCCAGGCAATGGCGCTCGGCGCAACGAGGACATCGCGCTTGACCTGCTGAAGTTCGTGGCTGCGACCGCCGGCGTGGGCCGCGCC
>JBAVUB010000426.1:0-2523 GCA_049696575.1 Acidobacteriaceae bacterium
CATGGCGAGGCCGACGAAGAGGATTCCGGCCACGGCCGCCAGGGCTCCTGCGCCCGCGAAAACCCACGGTTTCCACCTGCTGGAGCCATAGGCCGGCGGTTTCACGTTTCTCTGCGCAGAGGCAATCTCTGAGGCCCGTTTTTCGAGCTGCTGGTCCAGTTCCTTTGGCGCTGCGGGAATACTCCACGAGGCCAGCGCTTCCGACGTGCTCCGCAACTGCTCTTCGACGGAAGCGCACGCAGCGCACGCCTCCAGATGCTGCAGGAGCGCCCGGCTTTCCGCGGTCGACAACTCGCCGTCGAGCATGGCCATGATTTCTTCAGGAGAAACCGGATGTTGTGTGGCTGTGTTCATGCGTGCTCCTCCCTCTTGGAAAGCGGTTTTGCAGTCGGGTTGGCGCCTAACGCAGCCAGCAGATCACGCAGTGAAGCGCGCGCCCGAAACAAACGCGATCGCACCGTATTCACCGGAATGGCGAGAACCCCGGCAATCTCCGCATAGCTCAACTGCTCGAATTCACGCAGCATGAGGATCTCCCGCTCGACACGGTCGAGTTTGGCCAACGCCTCACGCAGCGCAATCCCGGCGTCCATGGCGGGGCGTGTGGCGGGTTCATCAGCGGCGGGGAGCGCGGCGCCAAACATCCCGCGAAATGCCGCCCTGCGCCGGTAACTGCGCAGAATCCTGAGCGCAATCGCGTAAAGATAAGTTCGAAACAGCGCCGTCGCTTCATAGCGATTCCGGGCTCGCAGAATCGCGAGGAATGTCTCTTGCGCGAGCTCCTCGGCGTGGGAGCGATCCACGATGCGGCGGCAGAAGAAGCCATACACCGGCTGCCGGTAGCGGAGGAAAAGAGCGCTGAATGCATCCGTCGAGCCCCGCACAAAGGCGACCATCAACTGCTCGTCGGTTTCTTGTTGTTCCGAGTCGTTTCTGGCTTCGGTTTCATCCACGGAGTTTCGCGTTGGCCCTCCGATACGCGTCGGCTGACTCAGCCTCTTCTGCGCATCACTAACGGTAATGACCCGGAGGGCGAAAAAGTTCCCATGCCTTCGATTCTTTTTGTCCGGAGGCAGTTCCGGCCATGACGGTTGCAGCCAGACTGGCAAGTCGAAGCTGGACGGAGTGGAAGTGCGCCGGGGCGGTCAGGATAGAATCGGTGAGAACGTAAAACCAAATATGGCACGTATTTATCCCTTTCGCGCGTTGCGCTATAACCTTGCCCAGGTTTCGGCCGAGGACGTCGTCACCCAACCCTATGACAAGATCACGCCGGCGATGCAGCAGGCGTACTACCAGCGGAGTCCGTACAACCTGGTGCGGATTATTCTGCGGATGCCGGAGCTGTTCGACCAGGAGGGCGACCTCTACACGAACGCGGCGCGGGATTTCGGGGAGTGGCGGAGGACGGGGGTTCTGGCGCAGGAGCAGCAGCCGTGCGTGTTTGCCTATTCGCAGCGGTTCGCGGTTCCGGGGCAGGACGGGGTGGTGCTGGAGCGGCGGGGATTCATCGCGCTGGGTGAGCTGTACGAGTACAGCCAGGGCGTGGTGTTCCGGCACGAGCAGACGCTGTCCAAGCCGAAGAGCGACCGGCTGAACCTGCTGCGGGCGACGCGGGCGCATTTCGGGCAGATCTTCATGCTGTATTCGGACCCGGCGCGGAGCGCGGAGGGGGTTCTGTTCGGGAATGGGGCGGCGGGCGAGACGCTGCCGGACATCGAAGTGACGGACGAATACGGCGTGCTGCACCGGGTGTGGAAGATTACCGATCCGGCGAAGATCAACCTGCTGGCGACCGGGCTCGAAGACAAGAAGCTGATCATCGCCGACGGGCACCATCGCTACGAGACGGCGCTCAACTATATGAAGGAGCGCGGGGCGGGGAAGGCTCCCGAATCGAGCGAACGGAACAGCGCGGCGGTGCCGCAGCCGGCGTATCCGGAAGCGGCGGCGATGATGACGTTCGTCAATATGGATTCCGAGGGGCTGCTGATTCTGCCGACGCATCGGGTGGTGTTTGGGCTGACCGGGTTTGAGGCGGCGCGGCTGCTGGAGGCAGCGCAGCCTTATTTCGAGATTGAGGAATTGGCGGAGCGGGATCCGGTCGCGGCGATGACGCGGCTCTCGGGGCTTCAGGGGAAAACTGCATTTGTGGCGGTTACGGCGAAGGGATGGTTTCTGCTGACGGCGAAGGCGGAGGCGATTGCGGGGGCGTTGCAGTCGGTTCCGGCGCGGCAGCGACAGCTGGACATTGTGCAGCTGCACAGCCTGGTGCTGGAAAAGCTGCTGGGAATTTCGCAGGAAGCGATCCGGGATCAGACGCACCTGCGGTATTTGCGGGATGCGGCGGAGGCGGCGGATCAGGTGGCGCGGGGCGAGGCGAACGTGGCGTTCCTGATGAATCCGGTGACGATGGAACAGCTGCGAGAAGTGGCGTTTGCGGGAGAGGTAATGCCGCAGAAGTCGACGGATTTCTATCCCAAGCTGCTGAGCGGCCTGGCGATCTATGCGCTGGATTGAGGC
>JBAVUB010000427.1:0-6764 GCA_049696575.1 Acidobacteriaceae bacterium
TTTTGTTAAGTGTGTGAAAACAGGCATGTTCTGGTCTGTTGCATGAGTTAAGTATCTGAAAATGGGGCACTTGCTTCACGCTCGTGAATGATGCAGTTCGCGAGTCTGAAGGCTGGATGATTGAAAAAGGAGCAGTTGCAGCGATCCGGCGACCAGGGTTCAGGTCGAGGAAGAGGCAGAGCTCAGAACCCAGAGCACGGAAAAGCGGTGCTCGCTTTCACGAATTCAGGCGCAAGGATTCAGGCACCAAGGATCGATGGGGGCCAAAATGCAAAAGCCTGCCACTCGGCAGGCTTTTCTCTTTTTCTATCCTAAGTTCAGAATACCAGATCCAGAGGGAAAACTCGCCAAAATCTTTGGCTTGGAAAGCCTTCTGTATCAGCGTTTGTTACTTAAGTGAAGCGGTGGAAACTTGACAAGAAAAGCGGAGTTGGAGTTCTCACGCCGTCAACTTGCCTTTTGCGCGCTCTCGACTTGCAGATCGCTGCTGACGAGCGCCGCTTTCGGCAGACCCATGAAGTCGAGGGCTCGAATCATGTACGCCTTCATCTCGTGCCGCGGAACAATGGCGTCGAGGAATCCGTGCTGCAGCAGGAACTCCGAGCGCTGGAAACCTTCCGGCAACTTTTGCCGGATAGTCTGCTCGATCACACGAGGACCGGCAAAGCCGATGAGCGCGCCAGGTTCGGCGATGTTCAAATCGCCCAGCATGGCAAAGCTCGCCGTCACGCCGCCTGTTGTGGGATCGGTGAGCACCGAAATGTAGGGAACGCCGGCATCGTCGAGCCGCGCCAGAGCGGTTGAAACTTTGGCCAGCTGCATGAGGCTCACGATGCCTTCCATCATGCGCGCGCCGCCAGAAGCGGCCACGGTGATCAGCGGCTGGCGATCGTCGCAGGCGCGGTCAATGGCTCTGGCGATTGTCTCGCCGACCACAGCGCCCATGCTGCCGCCAATGAAGTTGTATTCGATCACGCTCAGGACCACGCGATGCGGACCCAGGAAACCCCTCACGTTGACGATGGCGTCGTTCAGGCCGGTTTCCGAGCGCGCTTTGGCCAGGCGTTCTTTGTAGGGCTTCAGATCGTTGAACTGCAGCGGATCGGTCGACTTCAGATCGCCGTTCAGCCACTCGAAGCCGGGTTCCATCAGGCTGGCGATGCGGGCTTGCGCGCTGATGCGGCCATGCCGGCCGCACTTCGGGCAAACCTGCAGATTGGCTTCCAGTTCGGCCTTCCACAACGCCTGACCGCAACCGTCGCACTTGGTCCACAGGCCTTCGGTGCGCACCCGGTTTCCACCGGATTCGATGTTGTTGTCTTCGCGCCTGAACCAGGACATACGTGCTCCAAACGGGCCCAAAATCGGCCAGACCAAGCCGGCAAAGGCTGGGAATCTGTTCCAACAGACTATCAGGAAGCAGAGAACTCGCTCGGAAGAATCCTGCTGGGCGTCCGGAACCGGACGTTGTCCGCGTGCGTATTCAACCTTATCCCTCAGTTGGAGGTGCGGATCATGTTCTGCAGCGCATGTGGTCAGCCGATCGACGCCTGGCAGCCGTTTTGTCCGCGATGCGGTCGCCAGGTGACTCCGATTCCGACGGCGACGCCGCCACCGTGGATCTGGACGCGCGTGCATCGCCACGTGCACACGTTGGGCATTCTCTGGATCGCATATGCAGGCTGGACGCTGCTGCACTGGTTTGTTGCGGTGGGAATTCTGGCGGGGATGTTTCACAACTGGGGATTCCCGTTTGAGCATGGTTTCGGGTTCTACAGTTTTCCGTTCGAGAACATGCCGTGGCTGATTCCGATTATCACCACGGTTCTGCTGGTGCGCGCCGTGCTGTGTGTGGTCACCGGCATCGCACTGTTGCGACGCGCGCCGTGGGCTCGATCGCTGGCGCTGGTAACGGCGTTCCTCACCCTGATCAAACCGATCACGGGAACCGCGCTCGCGATTTATACGCTGTGGGTGCTGCTGCCCAGCGCGTCAGGCCAGGAGTACGACCAGATCGCGACGCCCAGCCTACAATAGCCGCATGGAATTCCCAATCACCCGGATGCGGCGCCTGCGGCGCAACGAGCCGCTGCGCGCGATAGTGCGGGAAACGCGTCTCGATCCGAGCGCGCTGATTCTGCCGCTGTTTCTGTGTCCAGGGGAAGGCGTTCGCAAGCCGCTCGATTCCATGCCAGGAGTCTTCAACTTCTCGATCGATCAGGCGGTGAAGGAAGTCGAATCTGCTGCGGCGTTGGGAATCGGAGGCATCCTGCTCTTCGGACTGCCCGAAGCCAAAGACGAGCAGGCAACCGGAGCCTGGGACGATGACGGCATCGTGCAGCGCGGGCTGCGGGCGCTGAAGGAATCCGGCGCGGCAAAAAAACTGGTGCTGATGGCCGACGTTTGCCTTTGCGAGTACACCACGCACGGCCATTGCGGAGTGGTGAAAGGGTCCGTCAACGAGTTCGAAATCGACAACGATGCGACGCTCGAGCTGCTGGCCAAAACCGGTGTTTCGCTGGCGCGCGCGGGAGCCGACATCGTCGCACCCAGCGACATGATGGATGGGCACGTCGCCGCGATTCGCGACGAGCTGGACGAGGAGGGATTCGAGCAGATACCGATCCTGTCCTACGCGGCCAAGTTTGCCTCGGCGTTTTATGGGCCGTTTCGCGAAGCGGCGGCGTCGGCGCCGCAGTTCGGCGATCGCCGCAGCTACCAGATGGATGGAGCCAATCTGCGCGAGGCGATGCGGGAGATCGATTTGGATCTGGGCGAAGGCGCGGACATGATCCTGATGAAGCCGGCCATGCCGTATCTCGACGTGATTCGCGCGGCGCGGGAGCGCTTCGATGTGCCGATCGGCGCGTATCAGGTTTCAGGCGAATACTCGATGCTTCAGGCGGCCTTTGCGCGTGGCTGGCTGGAGCCGCAGCGAACCATGATGGAGACGTTGCTCTCGATCCGTCGCGCGGGTGCGGGCTTTATCGTGACCTACTTCGCGCAGGAAGCGGCGAAGGCATTGGGGTAGCAACCGTGGGTGCATATGCAGAAGGCCAATCTGGCTTAGGCGCGGTCCAGCTCGGCAAATAGCTCGCTCAGCACTACACGAATCGGAGAGCCTGGGACTTCCAGCGTGCCTTCTTCAGGCTCCTGAAAGCCGGTTTTCGAACACACATAAGCTTTGCGCAGGCCAGGATCGATGATCCAAACGTGCTCCGTTCCGAAGTTGAGGTAGTCGTCGACGCGCTCGCGCATTTTGCGGAGGGAGTCATCCGGGGAAAGAATTTCAATAAAGAGGAGCGGAGGCTTGCGCAGAATGCGATCCCATTTCACTCCTGTTGTTACCACACTAACGTCCGGAATCAGGAACCGCAGGGGGGCTACCTGAACGCGCAGCTCGGGGTAGACCTCGACCTTCCAATCGGCGCGATTAGTACGGAACAAAAAGACCAGCGCCTGTTGCAAAATGGAGTGTTCCTTTTCGCCCACATTCCTCTCCTCAATCTCACCGTCCACGTAATCGCAGTCAGGCCGGTAGCTGGTCGCGAGGTACTCTTCGACCGGAATTCGCACAGGCTGAGGAATTGCGCTCATGCAGACAGTATCGCGCAAGGCGGTCATTGAGGGCGAGGGAATTGTGCTCGATCGGAATCCCGAGTTGAGCGTTCCGCATCATGCATAACGGCGGCCCTGCGTAAAATAAAGTCTTTGCAGTGAGCGCAAGGCAGTCTGGCTTTCCTGCGCTTTTTAATTTCGACCGACTTACCAGAACGGAGCGCTTTTTGGCAGATACGATTTATGACGTTGCAATTCTCGGCGGCGGGCCAGCCGGCTACACGGCCGCGATTCGTGCTGGGCAGTACGGGCTGAAGGTCGCGCTGATCGAGAAGTCCGAAAAGCTGGGCGGCACGTGTCTGCACGTGGGATGCATTCCCACCAAGTCGCTGCTCTTCAATGCCGAGGTCTACGACTACCTGAAGCACGCGAAAGAGTATGGCATCGACGGGCTCGGCGAGGGCCATGTGAACTGGCAGGCGGTGCTCGACCGCAAGAACCAGATCATCACCAAGCACGTGAAGGGGCTCGATTTCCTGATGCGGAAGAACAAGGTCACCGTGATTTCCGGATTCGGCAAGCTGACGGGTCCGGCAAAAAACGGCGTGCTGACGATTGCGGTGGAGAGCAGCAAAGGTGCGAGCAACGTTCAGGCGAAGAATGTGATTCTGGCGACCGGATCCGATGCGAAGCTGTTGCCGGGATTGACGGCCGACGAGACGATCCTGACGAATATTGAGATTCTTTCGCTGAAGCAGATTCCAAAGTCGCTGGCGATCATCGGCGCGGGCGCAGTGGGCGTGGAGTTTGGCTCGATCTTCCGCAGCTTCGGTTCGGAGATCAGCATCATCGAGTTTCTGCCGCGCGTGGTGCCCAACGAGGACGAGGACGTCAGCAAGGAACTGTCGCGAGTCTTCAGGAAGCGCGGTATCGACATCAACGTGGGTGCGAAGGTCGAGAAGGTCGAGAAAACGAAGACCGGCGCCAAGGTGAGCTTCGCGGCTTCGGACGGAAAGAAAGTCGAGAAAGAAGCGGAGAAGGTCCTGGTTGCCGTAGGCCGCGCACCGCGGACGGAAAACATCGGGCTGGAGAAGACGAAGATCAAACCGGAGCGCGGGTTCATCAAAGTCAATGAATGGATGCAGACCGAGGAACCAGGCATCTTCGCGATCGGCGACATTGTGGCCGGTCTGCCGCAGCTGGCGCACACGGGATCGATGGCCGGCATGGTGGTTGCCGCGAAGATTGCCGGGAAATATGCGCGGCCGATGCGGCGCGATCGTGTTCCGGCCTGCACCTATACCGAACCGCAGATCGGCAGCGTGGGTTTGACCGAAGCGCAGGCGAAGGAGAAGGGTTACACGGTCAAAGTCGGCAAGTTCCCATTCTCCGCAAACTCCAAGGCGTCGATCGTCAATGCCCATGAGGGTTTCGTAAAGGTCGTCGCCGACGCAAAATATGGCGAAATTCTCGGCGTTCACATCATCGGTCCGCAGGCGACGGAGCTGATTGCGGAAGCGGTGACGGCGATGGAATTGGAAGCGACCGTCGACGAGATGATGTTTACGATTCACGCGCACCCGACGCTGGCTGAGGCGATGCTGGATGGCTTTGGCAGCGTGGAAGGCATGGCCATCAACGTTTAGTAACAATTTCTGTTACGACTTCATGATCCTCAACCTTCTCCAGCTCGGCCGCGTTCCGTATGGCGAAGGCCTGGAGCTGCAACAGCGGCTGGTTGAAGCGCGGTACGAGGATCGCATCGGCAATACGCTGGTGCTGCTGGAGCATCCGCCGGTGCTGACGCTGGGGCGCAATGCCAGCCGGGCGAATATTCTGGCCAGCGACGAGTTTCTGGCCTATCGCGGCGTTGAGGTGCATGAGATCAACCGCGGCGGCGACGTGACGTATCACGGACCGGGGCAGCTGGTGGGCTATCCCATCTTCGATCTGCGCAGTTTCACGCCGCGGCTAGGCGCCGTCGAATATGTGCGGCTGATCGAGGAAGCCCTGATCCGCGCGTGTGGCGATTTCGGCGTGCCGGCGACGCGGGTTGCGGGCCGAACCGGCGTCTGGACGATCGCCGGTGGTTCGATCCCGGAGAAGAAGATCGCGGCCATCGGCGTTCATATTGCGCGCGGCATCACCTCGCATGGATTTGCGTTTAACGTGAATCCGGACCTGCGCGACTTCGAGTTGATTGTGCCGTGCGGCATTGCCGATCGCGCGGTGACGAGCCTCGAGCGGGAAGCGGATCCGCCGCCGTCAATGGAGGCGGTGCGCAACGCCGTTGCACGGCAGTTCGGACACGTCTTCGATCATCAGGTTCTGTGGGTTGAATCGCTAACGGATTTGCTGCCGAACGCAGAGGCAGCAGGGAAGCCGGTGGCTGCGAACGCCGATTTATAATCGGACGTTGCACAGAACCTTACGCCGAAGCCCTGACGCCGAAACTGCTGTTGCATTATCTGCACCACGTGTCCCGAGCGGAGAGAAGAATCCATGCCAACCGATGTCCTGATGCCCCAGATGGGCGAGTCGATCTTCGAGGGCACCATCACGAAGTGGCTCAAGAAGCCGGGCGACACTGTCCAGCGCGACGAGCCGCTGTTTGAAATCTCCACCGATAAGGT
The DNA here is from genome assembly GCA_049696575.1 of Acidobacteriaceae bacterium. Lineage (GTDB taxonomy): Bacteria > Acidobacteriota > Terriglobia > Terriglobales > Acidobacteriaceae > Palsa-343. The sequence goes on from JBAVUB010000427.1 coordinate 6,192, forward strand.
TGATGCAGAGATTCCGTCGCCGGCGGCTGGCGTGCTGACAGAAATCAAGGCGGCGGAAGGATCGACCGTCCAGGTGAACACCGTCGTCGGCGTGATCGGCGATGGAGCGTCGGCCGCAGCCAGTGCTCCGGCGGCGAAACCCGCTCCAGCCAAGGCTGAAACGCCACAGGCTCCTTCCGCGCCGGCAAAGGAGCAGAAGCCGGCAGCCGAGCAAAAACCAGCCGCATCGGGGCCGGGGCAGGACGTCGTGATGCCGCAGATGGGCGAATCCATCTTTGAGGGCACGATCACGAAATGGCTGAAGCAGGTCGGGGATACCGTGCAGCGCGACGAACCGCTGTTTGAAATCTCGACGGACAAGGTCGATGCGGAGATTCCGTCACCAGCTGCGGGAGTGCTGACGGAGATCAAGGTTCCGGCAGGACAAGTGGCGCAGATCAACACAGTCGTGGCGGTGATTGGCGGCGCGGGTGAAGCACCGTCAACAACTGCGGCTCCTGCGACTGCGCCGGCCAAAGCGCCGACGCCAGCTGTCAGCGTTCCGGAGCCGGAGCCGGTTGCGGCGGGCGAAGG
>JBAVUB010000428.1:0-4298 GCA_049696575.1 Acidobacteriaceae bacterium
GGCGGCGACGTGGCTGAGCAGGCGGTCGAGCCAGCTGTAGAGAATGGCCATGATCCGGTCGCGGAGGGAGGGCTCGCTGGAGGTATTGAATTCCCGGCCCGCAAGGATGGTGTTGGCGCGCTGGCGCGCGGTGGCGAAGTCGGGGGAGGACGATGCGGGCTGCGAGTCGGCGAGGTCGGCGTCGAGATGGGATTCGACGCTGGTCATGAGGGCGGCGCGTTTCGCGTCGGGCAGAGACTTCGCGGAGTCGAGGGCGGCGTCGATCCAGGCGTAGTGCGCGTCGAAGGTGGCGTTGTTGGCGAGGCTGACGTGCTCGTCGGGGCCGACCTGGGAGGAGTGGCATGCGGAGCTCTGTTGGGCGCAAGCTGCGGCGAGGGAACGGAGAGAGCGGAGGTGGGCGGAGTAATCGGCGAGGGTGCTGTGCTGCAGGACCTGTTCAGAGACGGCGACCTGGGCGGACTGGGCGTGGGCAGGCGGGACCGGCGAGAGGATGCAGAGTGCGGCGAAAGCGAGAGTCGCGCGGCGGGTGCGAATTATGCCGGCTCCGGAGATGTGGTTCCCTCCGCAACGGGGTTGGTGGGCGGACCACCGGCGCGCAGCATGAGGAACTCGATGTCGAAGCCCTCGTGGCGGACGCGCTCGTCAAAATAGAACAGGCAAAGGGCGATGGCAAGGATGGGGCCGATGAGCAGTCTGCTGAGAAAAGTGCCGGCGAGCTGGATCATCTGAAGGACGTAGCGCTCCGCGCCATGCGCACGGAACGCGAGAATGGTGAGGGGGGAAAGAACCACACCGATGATCAGGCTTATAGCGATGACGAGGAGGCCGAGGAGAAAGATTCGCCCTTTGCGCTCGGTGAGGAGCGCCATGCTGCGGTGCACGGAGGCGTTGGCACCGAGGGCTTCAATGACGGAAGCGGGGATGCCGAGGGAGACGCGGATCGCGGCATAGATGGCGTAGATGCAGCTGGCCAGCATCTGCAAGCCGAAGATGAAGGCGAAGATTCCACCGGCGATGACGGCGCCGCCTCCCAGCCGGGGAACGAGAGCCAGGACGGCGAAGAACATGGCGAAGGAGAGGATGAGCCACCAGCAGATGCTCCAGTACTGGCGCAGGGTGACCAGCACGTAGCGGACCCAGTGGGCGGTGGCGGTTTTCCACGCGGCGCTGCCGGAGGCGGGCCTGCCGAGGTAGATTTCCGCGACAGCCCAGGTGGTGGCGGCCTGGGTGATTCCGTAAAAGACAAAATAGACCAGGGTGCCGATGATGACGATGACGGCGGAAAGGATGGGCCGGCTGATTACGGTGAGATGCATGCCGCGCATGACCGTCTCGCCGGTGGTGAGGAGCACCTGAAGAGTGCCGCTGAGAAACTGCACCGCGGCGGGTAGGGCGGCCAGGCTGGCGAACAGGGCGAAGCGGGAGCGGTAGAGCTGGAATGTTCGGTCGAGAATTTCGCCGGTGGAGAGCGGTCTGAGATCGTAACCGGAAGAGGTCTGCGCGAGGCTTTCGGCACCCGCCCAGCTTTGCCCGCCTGCCATAAGATGTCTCCGAGTGTGGGCATGGTAGCACAGGGGAAGGAAGAAAACACGGGTACTTAGGGCGCGGGGGTGACCGGAGAATGGCGGTTGTGATCGAGGTCACCGCTTACCGTCGGCGCGGAGGTTAGGTTCAACAAAAGGGCACGCGGACCGGGACACCTTCGGTCTGTATTGCTGTGCTTTTCGTTGCGATGTAGACCGGAGACGATGTGAGAACGCAGACGGTATCGGAGATACTGGCGGGAACGATTCGGGGGCAGGGCGGGAAGAGCACCTGCATGGTGTCAGCGCTGAAATTGATCCAGCGCGGATCAAAAGACGTGACTTACAGCAATTACCACATTCGCGACGTCGCGGAAGATCTTCAGGATGGAAGCTATCAGTTGACGGTCAATGGAGAGACGCTTCCGTTGCAGCTGGCGGGCGGGCAATGGCTGATTGCCGAGCCATCAACGCAATCTTCGGGCAGATAAAAAACAAACGACAGCCGATCGACGCGCGCGGTTCCGGGTCGCGACTGATCCGGAGTGTGCGGCGCTACTGCGGGCCGGTGGCCGCCTCGGCGGGCAGCATCTGGTAGCTGACGAAGGCGAAATGGTGGCTGTCCGGGGCCCAGGAGGGCACATTCATGGTGCCTGAGCCGCCGATGAGATTGAAGAGGACGCGGATTTTTCGATCTTCGAGCGACATGATGCGCAGGGCGATGGGCCGGTTGGCGGGATGGCCGGTGGTTCCCTTCTCGTAGCTGATGAAGACCATGGATTTGCCATCGGGGGAGATGTGGGGCGTCCAGTTGACGTAGTCGTCGCTGGTGATCTGCTCGGGGTTGCTGCCGTCAGGATGCATGCGCCAGATCTGCATGGTGCCGCCGCGGTCGGAGTTGAAGTAAATGTACTGGCCGTCCGGCGAGCAGTCAGGATCGTCGCTGATGCCGGTGCCGGTGGTGAGGGCGTGCTCTTCGCCGCCGTCGACGGAGATGGCGAAGATGTTGCCGGAACCGTGATCGGGGCGGGTGAAGATGATGGTTTTTCCGTCGGGCGACCAGCTGTGCCAGTACGAATTGGGATGCTCGGTGATGAGGCGCGGCGTGCCGCCCGCAAGAGGGACGATATAGACGCGGGATTCGGGCTTGCCGGGCGTGGCGCAACTGATGGCGAGCGATTGGCCGTCGGGCGAGAGGCCATGGCTGCCGTTGCAGCCGGTGGCATCGCCGATATTGAGGGGCTGGGGAGCGCCACCATCGGCAGAGACGGTCATGATTTTGCCAGCTTCGTCGAAGATGAGGGTCTTGCCGTCGTGGGTCCAGTTCGGCGCTTCCATGCGACCCTGGGTTGACGAGACGATGGCGACGCGGTGGAAGTCCAGATCGTCGCCGATGGTTTGAAGGGTGCTGTAGAGTGCGAGGGTCAAGGGCAGAGGCGCGGGTTTCTCGAGGGTGACGCGGGAGAAAACGGCTTTCTCAACTTTGTTGACGTCGTGAGAGCAGAGGCCGATGCCGATGTAGAAAGGCTCCTCAAGATGGAGTTGGGTGCTGGCGCCTACCTGGTGGAGGGGGGCGTTGGGGGCCGAGGCGAGATACAGGGTGAAGGTGTCGCCGCGCTTTTCGAGACGCAGGCGGCGGGGAGCGGCACTGTCCAGCTCGATGCCCTCGGTGATTCCGCCGGCAACGCGCCGATCCTGGAGCGCGGCTTCGCCGGAGCCGTGGTCGGCGGCGTCAGCGTAGGCGGAGTCGGCGTCGAGGGTCTGACGAACGATGAGGATGGCCTTGCGATGGGGGCTGTGCTCGCTGGTGGTATCGGGGAAATCGATGTCGGCGGTAAGAGAGATGTCGCCCGAGGCTTTCTTCCAGAGGAAATGGAAGGCGTCGGTTGTGCCCCAAAGGTTAGCGCCGGCGGAGGCGAGGGTGTAGGCGCCGGTGGCGGGATTGTAGACTGCGGCGCCGGGCGGGGTGACCGCGCCGACATCGGACTGGCCGTCAAAGATGCCAAGTGAAGTGGACTGAGCATGCAGGACGGAGAGGGAAACTACACTAAGAGCCAGCGTGCAGCAATTAGTAAAAATGCGGCATCGTCTTATAGCGAGATTCATGATGGGCCTGTCCGGGAGACAGTATAGGGCAAGCAGGCGAGTCATGTACGACGCCCGCGGTGAGCCTGCCCTGGGATCCGGTCAGGCAGCCTTCGCAGCTTTTCTCTGAGCGGCCCAACGCTTCCGCTGGGCGTCTCCGATGCGCTTGCGAGCGGCGGCGCTCATGAAGCGCTTCTTTCGCGGCGCCCTGGAGGCGATGTGCCCGTCACCCGACAGGAGGGCGCGGACTTGCTTGAGGAGGGTTATTTCGGAATCGACTGAGGAAAGTAGTTCATTGATACTCATGCGAATCAGTGTAACTCAGCGGTTGGTTTGAGCAAGCCTGTTCTTACAAAATACATTGTCGGGTCGGGGTCCTTACTTCAGGCCACGCCAGGTTCAGAATTGCCGACGAAAAGGACTCTGGCTGACTTATACGGCCAGGCGCTGCCGCGAACAGGCTGGACTGTGGCTCTTCCGCCGTCGCGCGCGGGTAATTGGGGAAATGGACAGGATCGACGGGGGGTGAGGAATGGTGCGCCCGGAGAGATTCGAACTCCCGACCTGATGCTCCGGAGGCATCCGCTCTATCCAGCTGAGCTACGGGCGCGCTCCTTCAGGATACGACGGTGAAGGGGCAGGAACGGATGCGCCGCCGGCCCGCGCGGCAGCGGCAATATGGGCGGGGCC
>JBAVUB010000429.1:0-9237 GCA_049696575.1 Acidobacteriaceae bacterium
CCGTCGGGCCGCCCGCCCGCCGCAAGCTTCAGCCCGCGTCAGTTCCCGCCGCAGCAGGAGGTATAACTTGGTCCCTGAAGAGTTGGCCAGGGTGATACGGCGCGCATACACTTCAATCCACAAGCGCACGGAATCGGGCACACGGTCCACGGTCCAATCTGTGAACGCGGCCGGTGCAAAGTCGCCCATCAGATGCGTGATCCACAACGTCGCCACGCCCAGCGCCAGCGGCGCGCGTGGGTCGGCTTCGGCGACGGGACGCAAGCGTGCCCAGAATTCAGCATCGCGACTGCGAGCCATCACATGCCGGCGAAATTCCAGCATGTGGGCGGCACGCGAGGATTCGCTGCACAGATGTTTGAAGAGATGCAGGCCCTGCCCCATAAACAAATCTTCCGCGGGAAGAACAGGAAACCAGACGTCATGCAGACGCTGTCGTTCGGTTCGAGCCAGCAGGGGGCGCTCTGCCGAGGCAGGCTCGATATGTAACTCCGCGCAGCGGTGAGGCGTTGCCTTGTAAAGATTCTTCAGCGAAGGGCGGGGCATTTCTCCCGCCTTGAACTCCCAGCTCCTGCCGCTGATCGCGTGGAGGCGGTATCCCCTCGCTTCGAGGATGCGCCGGGCTTCCGGCCCGCACTCTTCGGCGACAAGAAAATCGAGATCCAGCTGTGAGCGAAGCTCGAGCCTTGGGACAGAGACTGGCCACAGAGAGAAGCCCTTCAGTGTGGCCCAGGAGAGCCCTGCATTCTGAAAGCTTGTATAGATCGCGCTCGCCTCCGCAATCATCTGCGCGATGCGCCAGGTGTTGTCCAACAGGTTCTGTTCGAGGCGCGCCAGCACGCGCCGAGGGATTATGTCCTGCAGCTTCTGGTCGATGACCCGATCGAGAAAGTAAAGCGCGAGCCCGCTGATATCCAGCCATTCGAGCGCGTGGCTCCATTGGTGTTCGCTCAGCAGCCTCAACCGGCTGTACTCCCTGGGGATCGGATCGCAAAAACTCAGCAGCAGAGCTTCGCGTATCTTTTCTCGTCCGCTCAGCGAACGGCGTCGCACAGGGTTCTGTTGAATGGAGGCAAAGGGGGAAGGCTGCCATCGGGCCAGTTTCGGAGCGCCTGACACAGAATCGACGCTCGTTCCATCCCGTGCGGTTTCCCACTGGATACCGAGGCCGAGAGGCGCTGTTCGGGGTGCGTTGATCTCCATAGCTGGTCTCTCATTCTGCCGGCCCGGTTCCCTCCAACGTAGTCAGCGAGAGCCGCGCCGGTGTCACAGGTCTGCAATCGATTTGTCACCACTTTGTACTGCAGCCCATGACAATGCTTTTACAAAATGCAGACCACCCAACGACACCCCCCCGGCCAGGACCCATTAACTTTGCGATTATGGAGCATCGTAACTTCACCCGCTGCGCGCGAGCGCTGCGGCTTTCCAGCCTGATGGCCGGCATCCTCGCGCTAGGCCTGGGGCAAGTCACTGGTGCGCAGGACACCCCTTTGCTCTCCGGAGGCGTTGGGTTCTTCACCAACACGCCCGGAGGCAACACCAGCTACCTCCCCATCATCGAGCCCCTCGCCGCAGTGCCCGTGGGCCAGCATCTCCTGATCGAATCGCGGGCGGCGCTGCTGGAGACTTACTCCCCCAATGGCCACGGGGGATACGATCACTCACATTTCATCGGGCTGACCTATCTGCAGGGAGACTACGTCGCCTCATCGCACCTAACTGCCGTCGTGGGCAGTTATCTATTACCATTCGGAACCTATAATGAGCGGCTGTCGCCGATCTGGCTCGGCAACTTCCAGGATGGCCCTCTCATCTCCAGCCTGGGGCTGCTCTCCACCGGCAGGGGACTCGGCGCACAATTGCGGGGCAACGCGATCTCCCGCGCGAAGTATTCCATCGAATACACAACGTGGTTTTCCGCGCGGAGCGCGAACTCCCAATTCAGCGCCGAGCGCTCCTTTGGCGGACGCTCCAGCCTCTATCTCCCCGAACAGCGTCTCGAGGTTGGTCTTTCCTATGACCGATCGCTGCAGAACACGCAGGAGAACTTCTACGGTATGCACGTTTGGTGGGAACCGAAGGACACCAACTTCCGCCTCCGCTCCGAGTTCGCGCGCGGGCATCATGCGCAGGGCTACTGGATCGAAGGCGACTACCGAACCGCGGCCTTCGGCGGGCTCGACAGCCTCATCGGCCGGTTCGAACCGCTCTTTCGGATGCAGCAGACGTTTCGCCGCGACATGATCGTCAGTGACGGTCTGTCGTTCGTGAACACGCAGCGCGCCGATTTCGGCCTTGACTATAACCTTCCCCGCAACGTCAGGATCCTGACCAGCTATACGCGTCAGTTGTCTTCCACCAGCAACGAAAACATCTGGGAAACCGGTATCGTCTATCGCTTTCTCTTTCCCGCATGGAGAGGAAAATGACCTTTCAGGCAAAGCATTTGGTTCCGGCCTTACTGATGGTGGGAGCCATCGGCGCCGCAGGGATCTCCCCGCGCCCCGGGTACACGCAGTCCACGCCTCCGTCCGGGTCGCAGCCGCAGGTAAAGCAGTACAAATCTCCCAAAGCCGTTCAGTCTGAGGATGAGGGGCAGCGGGTCTTCGCCCAAAATTGTTCGCGCTGTCACAATGCCCCGGAGGGCTTTTCGCCCCGCATCTCCGGCAGCATCGTGCGCCACATGCGGGTCCGCGCCAATCTCAGTGAACACGACGAACAGGCGCTGCTCCACTTCCTTAATCCGTAACCGTGCCGGTGGCAATTTGCGAAACTGCGCCGCCCTCGCGGTGCGGGGCCAACAAAACCCTGCACAGCGCAGCGATCGCAAGCGCGAATCCGGCGATGCCCAGCAGAACGGGTGCATACCCGAAACGCGTGAGCAGGATTCCCGCAGCGGCGGTCGCTATCGAACTTAAGAGCGCATTGGAAAACATGGTCATCGCCGAAGCTGGGCTCCGCTCGGCTTCCGGCGTCTCGTTCATCAGCAGGTTGTAGAGGCCGGGCGAGCTTATCCATTGTGCGGCAGAGAAGCTCAGATAGAGAACAATCGCCAGACCCTCATGGTGAGCCGCTGCCAGCAACGCCAGGCTGAGAGCCGTTGCCAGCTGCGTGGCCACAATGCTGTTGATCAGTCCCAGAACGCGAACCAACAGAGGCAGAAACAAGCCCGCGGTTAGCTGTACCACCTGCGCGAGGGAGAAGATCAGTCCGATGCGCACGAGCGGCAGATGCAGATCACGAGACAAATACACGTTGGCGAAGGGGATGAACGCCGCCAACACCGCCGACCACAACGCCATGCAGGGCAGGAATCGCCGAAGAAATGCATTCAGTTTGAAACCGCGCAGCCACGTGGCCCCTCTCCATACGGAGCCGGTGGTTCCCCCATTTTCGGTCCGAGCCGGCAGGTGCAGACGCAGCACCGCGATCATTCCCGCCGCGGCGAGCGCAGACGACGCCAGCAGGATCAGCCGCTTCACCTCCGCCGACTGCATTGAGAATCGTGCCATCCGCAGCCATTGCGGCAGGTATCCACACACCGCGCCACCCAGCGCACTCGTACCGACGCCGACAGAAAAAGTGAGGCCGATGGCCGAGGTGCGGTTCTTTTCCGTCGTAAGGTTCGCGACTGCCGGCAGAAAGCTCACCGTCCACGTGCACATCACCATTCCGGCGAGAAACGCGAGACCGATCTGCGCAGGCTCCCACATCCAGAAAGCGCGGGCCACGCCGGTCAGGGGAGCGGCTACAAAACAAAAGAGCAGCACAGGACGCAGTCCCATCCTGCGCCCCAACGCGCCCACGGGCAGCGTGCCCACGAGAGCGCCGAGGGTCAGCGCGCCGTTGACCAGGCCGATGGCTTTTTCGTTGAAATGGAAATCCAGCAGATACAGATTGAAGAGAAAAAAGTAGACCGAGAAGCCCGCATCGAAGAAGAAGGCCGCCACGAAGAAGATCCAGAATCCACGGCCGAGATTCTTCTCGCGAAACCACTGAGTGGGATTTCTCCAGAACGCAGCCCGCACCGAACTGCCTTCCTTATCCTCCAGCAATAACTCCATCAGCGGCCCTCACGCACCAGTTGCTGCAGCCGTTCGACCGCCCAGTCGATGCAGCAATAGCGCATCTCGAATACCTCGACCGCCAGCAAGCGATCGATGGCGGCGTGCTGCGCTGCCAGCGATTCCGGCCAGCCGTACAGCACCTGGTGCATGTAGTGCCGGGCCACATCTTTGCGGTATGGCACAAGCTGGGGGGGGGCGTCGGCGTGCCGGTTCAGAAACACCACGTAGTCCACATGCGCGCTTTCTCTGCGTGTCACGTGGGGCATGGTCGCTGTCGGCACGACAATCGACGGCTTGCCCTCTGCGCGCGGGGTGATTTCCATGCCGGCGATCTCCGGAAACAACTCCGCCGCCGAAGGCCTGAACCGCACCTTGTGGCAATCGCCGATGACGATCCGTTTGCTTCCGCCATTCAGCAGGAAGCTGGCATCATCGGAAACATAACCCCAGCCGGCACGCGCGCAGGCATAAGACAGCGACGATTTGCCCGCGCCGGAATCGCCGCACAGCAGGACCCCGCGCCCCTCGAGCACCACGCAGCCGGCGTGCACCGGCGTTACGTGGAGCGTGGCAATATGCCCCCCAGCCGCGCATTCCAGAAAAAACTGCCGCAGGTAGAGCGGATACCGCACAGCGGCTGTCGAAACCACCATCCGCGTACGACCATTATCAAAATCGGCGACGCCAAAATTATCTGCGTCGGCAACCATGCTGATCGCCTTCTGCAGGTAACGGCAGGTCGGCGCCGGCGGGCATTCGGTCGATTCGGTTTCAACCACACATACATCCGCCACGATCGGCTTCGTGTCGAATCGTTTCTCAAACATCGACCACAGCAGGTCGAACTGATCGAGAATCACCTCCGAATTGGTTCGCACTTCCGCCGGAAATCCGAAAGGATAAAACACGGCCGACATTGTCAGCGCCGGTACTTCGAGCATGTGCCGGGTTAGATCCGGTGGCTGCTGCGCATCGCAGGCAGCCTCGATCTCCTGAACGGTCATCATTCTTCTTGTTTCTCCGGCCGGCGCGGCTCGCCTGATCGACCGCTCAGCGATGGTCTGTGTCGCGCTCATCTCAGAACAGGAACTTCAGCGCGAACTGGATCACGCGCGGATTCGCGGCCGTCGACGTGATCTTGCCGAAGGTTGGACTCGCCACCGGATTCACGAGGGTTGGATCCGTGTAGCCAACCGTGGTGTTGGGATTCGCAAACTGGGTGGTGTTGGTCAGGTTGAAAAATTCCGTGCGAAAATGCACGCTGCTCGACTCGGTCACGGGAAACGCGCGCTCCACGGCCATATCCACGTTGTGCTGTCCGGGTCCGCGCACGAAACCAGCGCCGCTGTTGCCGAAGTCCTGATCGGCCAAGCTCGTGCCGTTAGGCGCTTCGGGCGCGCGCGTGAAGGCGTTTGGATCCAGATAGCCATTGATGGCCCGCGAGAACAGCGACCCATGCGTCAAGGGATTGCTGCCCGTGCGCTCTGCGCGCACCTCGCCGAACAGGAGGCCGTACACCGACCCCGCGTTGTCATCGAAAACGCTGAGCGGGATTCCCGACTGGATCAGGCCGATCCCGGAGAACTGCCAGTTCGACAGCGTCTGCCGCACCGCGGCCGGTCCCTCCGCCATCCGTGGCGCGAGCCAGTTGAAGCTCACCACCGCGCGCTGATCGCGATCGTCGCCCGCGGGTCCGTACGACGATTGCCGCAGATGATTTTGATCGTTGGTCGGCAACTGCAGCTCGAAGACGTCGGTTCCAGATTCCCCGTAGACTTCGTCGAGGTTCTTCGCCCAGGTGTAGCTGCCCTGGACTTCCAGTCCATGCTGCATGCGGCGCGTCATGCTGGCTTCGAGCGCGTTGTAGTTGGCGGCGAAAACCGAATCGGTGAACAGCGATCCCTGGCTCACTCCCTGAATGGGCAGCCGCGCCGTCACATTGTTGATGGAGTTGTTGGTCTGCCCATTCACAGGATTCCCGGGGCTCGCCAACTGCGCCTGATCGAACTCCACCTGTCCTGGCCGATGCGCCGACTGCGTCCCCACGTAGCCCACGTCGAGCAGGTAGCCACGCCCCAGCGCATACTGCACGTTCAGGTTGTATTCCTGGGTGCGCCCGTCCTGCATATGTGGGTTGGTACCCTCGATGAACGGCGTCGAGGTCGGGGTGCGAGGGTTGAAGATCGGAAAACTCGAGGGCGCCGGAATCAGCGGCACGAAGGGGTTTTGCAGCGTTGCCGCTCCGTTCGGATCTCCGGAGATGAACTGCAGCGTTGCGAACGGTGGCTGCGTGATGGTCTGCTCCGCCAGCGTCGCCGAGTGCCGGTCGTAGTAAACGCCGTAACCCCCTCGCAGCACCAGCACCGGTGACTGTGTCATCTGCCACACCAATCCGAGCCGCGGCGAAATATCCCCATGAGGTGTCTCGTACAAGCTGGGGAACGATGTCCGTATATAACCCTCCGGCAGCGTCCCTTTGAAACTCGACGGAAGCGTGAATCCGCTGAACGTGCCCGCTGCCGGGACGGGCCCCTGCGTTGCGATTTGTTCGTCAAAGTTTGCCAACAATCCACGGGTTTCCGTTGGCGCGCCGAAGATTTCATAGCGCACACCTTCATTCACGGTCAGCCGTGGCGTCAGCTTCACATCGTCCTGCTCAAAGCCCGCGAAGTCCGTGTAGCGCTCGTTTCTACGGAAGACGCCGCCACCTGCAATGCTGGTGCCGATATTGCTCAGGCCGAAGGGGCTCCCGTTTTGTGCCGCGCTCTTGCCGAGAAGAAAATCGTCGAAGGTTCCGATCTGCAGAAGGCCATCGACTTCTTCGGGGGCGTTGTCGTCCATCTCATGCCGTTTCACTTCCGCTCCCAGGCGAACGTTGTTCCGCCCGCGCGTCAGTGCCACCGTGTCCTGCCACACGAACGAATTGGTCACCTGCCAGAACGCCGGTGTGCCGGCATCGCCGATGGTGAATCCCCCCACAGTCAGTCCCGGTGCATTGAGCCCAGCTCCGGCCGCTCCGGTCGGCGTGCCCTCGCCCAGTGCAGCCGCCGTTAGTGGATTCTGGACCGCCGTCGTCCCATCGAAGCGCATGTAGCCGAAGCGCGCGATGTTCACCAGGTTCGCGTTGAAGACGTGCGTGTCCGCCAGCACAAACATCGTGTTGCGGCTTAGCTCGTTCGTCCCCCAGCCCGGCACATTCGCCGCATTCAGTGAGAATGGTTCATTCGTGGGCGCGCCCGAATAGAAGAAGCGTCCCGACAGCGTGTTCTTCGCGGTCACGTTCTCGTCGATGTTCACCGAAAACTGGTCTTCGCGATAATGCGCAGGGATCGCATAGGTGGACTGCCCAATCGGCAGCTCATCCGTCGGATCCGGCCCACTGTTCGGCAGCGCCACTTGCGGGCTCGGCACAGCAAACTGTCCATTGGGCAGCTTCGCATTCAAAATCGCGAGCGCCACCGGATTGATGTTCGATCCGTCGCAGGCCACCTGTGTGCCACCCGCCTGTGTCAGGTAGCCCGCCGCCGGCTGTCCCTGTGCGTCCAGGTGCCCCGCGGGGCAAAACTGTGCGCCGAGTGTTGCCGCCGATCGGTCCGAAGTCAGCAGCGGCAGCGTTGGATGCTGCTCATCGCCCAGGCCATTCACTTCCGTCAGTCCCTGGTACGACGTAAAGAAAAAGGTCCTGTTCCGCCGGATCGGCCCACCTAACGCTCCGCCAAATTGATTCTGTTTAAGGTCAGGACGCGGCTGTCCGTCGAGCTTCGAGAAAAAGTCGTTTGCATTGAAGAGATTGTTGCGGAGGAACTCCCACAGATTTCCGTGGAATCGATTCGTCCCGCTCCGGCTCACCAGATCGACGTTGGCGCCGCTGCCACGTCCATAGGCAGCGTCGAAGTTCGCCGTCTGCACGCGAAACTCTTCAATAGTGTCCGGCGCGGGGATCGCGGTCCCCACGATCACATCCTCGGCAACCGCGGCCGAGTTCTCCGCCATATTGTTCGCGTCCACGCCGTTGAACTGGATGTTGTTCGCCGTCGGCATCGCACCATCCGACGCCACGTTTTCTGTGCCCGATCCCAGAACGGCGGCGTTCGGCAGATCGACGACCACACCCGGCGACAGGCCCAGAATCTGCGTGTAGTTGCGGTTCGAGAGCGGCAACGCGGCGATGGCCGCCTGGTCCACCGTGCCGCCCAGCGTCGAGCTTTCGAGGTCCGCGACCGCCGCATTCGCCGACACATGGATCGTGGTGTTGTCCCCCGCCACCGCCAGGGCCACGTTGACCGAGGTGGTTTGGCTCACCGGGACCTGGATGGAGTGGGTCGTGTTCGCCGCGAATCCCGCCGACGTCACGGTGATGGTGTAAGTCCCCGGCTCGAGCAACGGAACGTGGAACACACCCTCGGCAGACGTCGTGACAGAGCGCGAAACATGGGTCGCTTCGTTCTCCGCCAGCACCTCGGCGTGGGTTACGGGCCGATGCGCCGGATCGTCGATCGTGCCGGAGATGGCGCCCGTTCCCGGAGTCTGCGCCAGCGCCGCGCCGGCCAGCAACAACAAGATGAATGCGAAAACGATCAGCGTGGGTTTTGCCCAGGGGTGATTCATACAGGCGTCTCTCAACTCTTTCTTGCGGCAGAACTGTGCCTTGAGGCCGAGTATGAGCAGACAGGCTGGCCTGTTTGTTAGCCATTTGTCACTCCTTTGTACGGATGTATGCGCCATCTTTTCTCGGCGGACGAACCCCATCGGTGCGGGCGGAGCCGAATTGCATCCGGGGACGGTGCCCTCGTTGTGAAGGCGCATCGTCCTCTCGCCAAAACAATGACAAGTCGTTGACAAGTCCGTGACAAGCGGCGAGAGAGCCTCGCTTATCCTGCCGACTGCTTTTGCTGTTCTAACCCTCCCCCAGATCGATCCCGCAACCAGGGAATACCGTTCTATTTCCGGGCCAATGAAGGGGTTTTGGTCTGCCGGATGCCTGCGTGAACGTGCCACGATGGGCATCCGGGTCTTTGTCGTCCGTTCCCGCCTCGCGCAATCCGCGAGGGAAATCCCCTTCTAACGCCATGGTTTTGCGGGACGTCAACCTTAAAGGGACGCTGACCTATCAACGGGCACAGTAGCGGCCGCTAACGCACCCACCCAACTCGCCCGATATCCATAG
>JBAVUB010000430.1:0-2934 GCA_049696575.1 Acidobacteriaceae bacterium
CCGCCAGGCCGAGTGCCAGCAGCAGAATCAGGCTCTCCGCGGTCAGCTGCGTCTTCTTGCTTTTGCCCTGCCGCCCGTTGCGGTGCGGCCTCATCGACGAGAACGCCATGCCTAATCCGCGAAACGCGATGCGAATAATGCGTCCCAGGCTGCGCAGCGGCTGATCCACTTCGCGGGATTCTCCCCAACCCAGCCAGGAATCGGCCCGCGAGAACAGCACCATGGTCAGCATTTCTTCTTCCGCTACGGTCAACGGATCGAATTGCAGCCGCAATACATTGTTCGCCAGCCCCACCACCGTCGCCGGCAGCTCCGCATCGCCCGTGCGCAGCGGAAAGATCACTTTCAGCGCCTCGCCCTGATTGGCATGCATGCCTTCGAGCAGCTCCATCGCGAGGCCGCCGCTCGACACGTCGATGGTCTGCCCCGGCACGATCCTGCCATCGCCCATCTGCACGCGCACCGGCGCCGCGAAATTGATGCGCACATGCTGCCGCGTCTGCCGCGCCTCGCGCGCCACCGCGACGCACACGCTCAGGATCACAATATTGAACGACGTCCACAGCGCATTCGTGATGATCGTGCCCGGATGCGTTCCGTCCCACAGCCATCCCAGTCCCGGCACATGCAGGAAGCGCGGGATCACCATCAGGAGACCCAGCGCGTTGAACGCCAGCAGCACGATAAACGGCTGCGCGATGCGCGCGTCGAAAAACGTCTGCGTCACCAGCCCGCCCTTGCTCGTCACATTGAATTTTCCCGCCCGCGGATTGAACAGCGCCGTCAGCGTGGGCAGCAGAATGTACGGCGAAAGCACCGTCTCGTAAATCTCGTTCCAGAATGAGTGCCGATGGTATCCCTGGATGCGGCTGTTGGTGACGCTCGACAGCGTCAGGTGGGGCAGCGCGTAGGCCAAAATCGCGATCCAGTACCCCGGCACGTTCGTGAATCCGAAGATCAGGTAAATCAGCGGCGCCGTCAGAAAAATCAGCCGCGGCAACGCATACAGGAAGTGCGTCATCGCGTTGAAGTAGCACAGCCGCTGCGCCAGGGTCAGGTTCGGTGCGAACAGAGGATTCTCGATGCGCAGGATCTGGATCATTCCCCGCGCCCAGCGGATCCGCTGCTTCACGTGCGCCGACAACCGCTCCGTCGCCAGTCCCGCCGCCTGCGGAATATTGATGTACGCCGTGTTCCATCCGCGCGTCTGCATGCGCAGGCAGGTATGCGCGTCTTCTGTCACCGTCTCGGCTGCAATTCCCCCGATCTCGTCCAGCGCCTCGCGCCGCAGCACCGCGCACGACCCGCAGAAGAACGCCGCGTTCCAGAAATCGTTTCCGTCCTGCACAATTCCGTAAAACAGCTCGCCTTCGTTCGGGATCACCCGGAACTGCCCCAGGTTCCGCTCAAACGGATCCGGCGAATAAAAATGATGCGGGGTCTGCAGCATGCCCAGATTCGGATCCTTCAGGAACCACCCGATGGTCATCTGCAGAAAACTGCGCGTCGGCACGTGGTCGGAATCGAAGATCGCCACGTAGGGCGAGCTCAGGCTCTCGAGCGCATGATTGATGTTGCCCGCCTTGGCCTGAATGTTGTCGCCCCGTGTCATGTAGCCGATCCCCGCCTCGGCCGCGAACTCCCTGAACTCCTCGCGGTTCCCATCATCGAGGATGTAAACGTGCAGCTTTTCCGCAGGCCAGTCGATGTTCAGCGACGCCAGCGCCGTGTACCGCACCACATTCAGCGGTTCGTTATACGTCGGAATCAGCAGATCGACTTCCGGCCAGTCCTCCGGATCGTCGGGCAGCGCCACCGGCGCGCGCCGCAGCGGCCACACCGTCTGCAGAAAACCCATGTACAGAATCGCGAACGCGTAGGCCTCCGCGCCCAGCAGCAGCAGGATGAAAAACACGTCCACCGGACCCCACTTCGTTCCCGGATCCTGGAAGAACGCAATAATGCTGCTCACCCTCCACCATCCGTAGCGGAAGGTCGCGAACATCGACAGCATCATCAGCGTCAGCGTGATCAGATAAGAGTCCGAAACCCGGCTCAGCCAGATGCACAGCAGCAGGATCAGCAGCCCCAGCACCGCCTGTTGCGGCCACGACAGCGCCAGCGAGCCGAAAAAGAACAGCACCACCATCCCCGCCGCAATCAGAATGATTCGCAGCAGCCGGAAGAACGGCCCCTGTCCCGTTTCAAAACCCTCCCACATTTCGGTCTGGGTCATCGCTCGCTCCAGCGCACCCCGCGATGCCCCGCGCTCATCGCTGCCGACATGCTGCGAATCCACCCCACCAGGCTCATCACGTCTTCCGCAGCCGGTGCATTGGGCGCGTAGTCGAGCACCGTCATGCCTTCCGCCAGTGCCTCGCTCACCGCCGCGCTCCGGCGCACGGCAAAGGGCAGCAGCCGATCCCCCAGTTGTTGCCGCAAGGCCTCCCGCACATCGATTTGCAGCGGCGAAGACGGATCGAACTGGTTCAGCACGAACCAGGCCTGCAGAGGCTTGCCGCTCAATCCCTCCTGGTTGCGAAAAAATCCCTCCAGCGACTGCAGCGTCACCACCGACGCGATATCCGGAACCACCGGAACCAGCACCGTGGGCGCCAGCCGCGCAGCCTGCCGCAGCATCGCCGCCGATCCCGTCGCCACATCGATCAGCACCCGGCTCGAATCCTGCGCCCCGCGCACCATCTCCCGCCGCAGCAGATCGGGGTCCGCTTCATATCGCTCTGCTTCCAGAGTCAGTACCCGAATCGGCGGATCGCTCGTCGCTCCGGTAAACGTGCGGACCACGCCAGGCTTGACCTCCCGCGCTCCAAAATAAAACGGCAGCACCCCGAAGGAGCACGTATCGGTCAGCAGCACCCGCTCCCCACGCGCTGCCAGTCCCCTTCCAATTCCCGCTACAAGGCTCGTCTTCCC
>JBAVUB010000431.1:0-16394 GCA_049696575.1 Acidobacteriaceae bacterium
GCTATCCGCTGAACGCTATCCGCTGTATTTTCAATCACTTCCCCTCACAAGCCCCACAACCAACCCCTTTTCAAACACTTGCGCCGCGACGCAAAATAACCCGCCCATTTTCAAACACTTATATTTCAAACAGGGGGTAGGGGAGGCCACTGCCCTGGACTCCGCGAAAGGCCTCTCGCGAATAGCTTTTCGCTAAAAGTCTCTTGCCAAACGTACCTCGCTAAAAGCCTTTCGCTAACGGCTTTATAGCTGCACTTGCCCTACTTCGCGATCTTCTTCACAATCGCGTTCGCGAACGACCCGTAGGAGGTACTGTCGGATTCGCCACGCGCGAACGGTTTTTTCGAATCGACCTTGCGCGCGGAATATTCCAGAAGAGCGCCATTGTCCAGTTTGGTGTCCTTCAGCATCAGCATGTTGCCCGTGCCCTGGCTCGCCTGCGTGCCGCCCAGGCTGCCGCCGTAATTGGGGGTGTCCTGGATGCCTTCCTGGCGCCAAATGGTGACCACGTCGGTGCAGTTGCGGGTTTTGGCTTCGGCGTCGATGGCTTTCGGGTCAACGCCGGTGACCGGAACCACGTTCAGGGTTGCGCCGCCGGACAGGGTGAGGGGAACGAGTTCTTTGGCGAGCGCGGTGACGTCATTCCCAATGCCGGCGTTGACGCCCTTGGCGTCCTTGCCCTGGAAAACACAGACGGTCGTGCCCTGAGCCAGGGCGGCGGGCGCGAGCATCGCGAACATCGCGGTAACGGCAAGAAGGATACGGGTCATGGCGGGGCTGCCTCCTGGGAGCGGAAAAAGTATAAACCAGGTACGCGCGGGCGGGCGATAAAGACGCACTGACGGGCACAAAAACAAAGAGCTGGATCTGGGTATTTCCGGGCTGGATTTTCTACGCCTGGATTTTCTACACCTGGATTTTCACCGGCCAGGTCTTCCAGATATCGGCACAGTAATCGCGAATGGAGCGATCGGAGGAAAACTTACCGATGCGCGCCACGTTCAGGATCGACATACGCGTCCATTGGTCTTTGTCGGTCCAGGCGGCGCTCACGCGTTCCTGGCAATCGATGTAGGACGGGTAATCGGCCAGCAGCAGGTAGTCGTCGTTGCCGAGAAGGGACTGCACCAGCGGCTCAAAAAGGCCGCGATCGCCATGCGAAAATTCGCCGCTGGCCAGCGCGTCGATCGCCTCTTTCAGGCTCGGATTCGCGTCATAGAAGGTTCGCGGATTGTAACCTGTTGCCTTGCGCTGCTGCACTTCAGCGGCGGTCAGTCCGAAAAGGAAGAAATTTTCCGCGCCGACTTCTTCGCGAATCTCAATGTTGGCGCCATCCAGCGTTCCGATGGTGAGGGCGCCGTTCATCGCGAACTTCATGTTGCCGGTGCCGGAAGCTTCTTTGCCGGCCAGCGAGATTTGTTCCGAGAGATCGGCTGCGGGATAAACGCGCTGACCCAGCTTCACGCTGTAGTCCGGCAGAAAGACGACCTTCAGTCGGCCGCGCACAAGAGGATCCGAGTTAATCGCTTCGCCCACCGAATGGATGAGCTTGATGATCAGCTTGGCCATGCGGTAACCAGGCGCAGCTTTGCCGCCGAACAGGAAAGTGCGCGGTACCACGACGCAATCGGGATCGTGCTGGATGCGTTTGTAAAGAGTCAGAATATGGAGAATCTGCAGATGCTGGCGCTTGTACTCGTGCAGGCGCTTCACCAGCACGTCGAACATCGATTCGGGATCAATGGCGATGCCCAGACGCTCGTGAATGTAGGCCGCGAGCTGCAGCTTGTTGTGCTGGCGGATGGCGCGCCATTCCGTGCGCAGTTCCGCATCTTCGACCATCGGTTCCAGACGGCGCAGTTTGTCGAGGTCGCGAATCCAGCCGCACCCCAGCCGCGCATTCAGCAGTTTGGTCAGCCGCGGATTGCTCAGGACCATCCAGCGGCGCGGGGTGACGCCATTGGTTTTGTTGCTGAATTTCTGCGGCGTCAGATCGTAGAAATCCCGCAGCACATTCGTCTTCAGCAGTTCCGTATGCAGTTCGGCCACGCCGTTGACGGCGTGACTGCCCAGCGCAGCCAGATGCGCCATGCGCACGAATCCGCCGTTGTTTTCATTCACCAGCGAAAGGCGGCGCACGCGTTCTTCGTCGCCGGGAAACTGGGCGCGCACGCCTTCCAGGTGACGCCGGTTGATTTCGACGATAATTTCCAGATGCCGCGGCAGCAGCGAAGCAAACAGGCTGCGCGGCCACTGCTCCAGCGCTTCCGGAAGAAGCGTGTGGTTGGTGTACGACAGGCAATTCTGGGTCACATGCCACGCTACATCCCATTCGAGCGAGTGCTCGTCGACCAGCAGCCTCATCAGCTCAGCCACGGCAATGGCTGGGTGCGTGTCGTTCATCTGGATGGTGAAGTTGCGATGCAGTTCGGCCAGCGGTCGTTTCTGCGTGAGCTGAATGCGCAGAATGTGCTGCAGCGAGCAGGAGACGAAGAAGAACTGCTGCGCCAGGCGCAGTTGTTTGCCCTGCAAGCCGTCATCGTTGGGATACAGGATCTTCGAGATATTTTCCGACGACACCTTATCCGCGACGGCGCCGAGAAAGTCGCCAGTGTTAAAGGTTCCGAAGTCGAAGGATTCGACCGCTTGCGCCGACCACAGCCGCATGGTGTTCGCGGTGTTGGTGCGGTAACCCAGAATCGGAGTATCGTGCGGAATGCCGCGCACCACCTTCTGCGGAATCCAGGTCACACGCGCTCGTCCAGTCGAGTCGGACTGCGTTTCGGTCCGGCCACCGAGTTTCACTTCAAAGGCGTCTTCGGGACGCTCCAGAGCCCACGGATTTCCAAGCCTCAGCCACTTGTCCGTCGATTCCACCTGCCAGCCATCGCGGATTTGCTGGTCGAAAATTCCGTATTCGTAGCGAATGCCATAGCCGATGGCAGGAATATCGAGCGTGGCCAGCGAGTCCATGAAACAGGATGCCAGCCGTCCAAGGCCGCCATTGCCGAGACCAGGCTCTTCTTCCTGCTCTACAAGGACATTCAGATCGAGTCCAAGCTGGCGCATCGCCTGTTCGGTTTCGTCGTAGATGCCAAGGTTGATCAGGTTATTCGCCAGATGGGGTCCAGTCAGAAATTCAGCCGAGAGGTAACAGACCACGCGCACATCCTGTGCCTGATAGTTGGCGACGGTGGACGTCCAGCGTTCCACCAGCCGATCGCGCACCGTGTGCGCCAGCGCCATGTACAGGTCGTTCAGCGTCGCCCGTTCCAGCGAGCGGCCCTGCACAAACAGGAGATTGTCGAGGAAGGAGCGGGCCAGGGCTTCGACGGTGAGAGCCGTTCGATGGCACTTCGGCGATTCCGCGGATGGCGATACGGATGCTGCGATTTCAGACACGCTCTGCCTCTCAAATCGACCCATGCAGTACAGGCGGCTGGAGCGGCCGCTTCTGTTAAGAACTATCGGCACGATGCGGAGTGGAATTCAGTTTGCCTGGAGCAGATTCGGGCGGGAAAACGCTGTGCACCGCACAGGTCGTTCCAGGATAACTTACTCTTCGACCAAAGACTTGAGGCGCAAAAGCGCCTTGTCCCATTCGGCGGAGATGCGGTCGAGGTAGTCGCGCAGATCGTGAACAGGCTGCGGATCGAGCTCGTACAGGCGTTCGCGGCCGGAGCGGACGCAGCGCACAATTTTGGCGAGCTCGAGGACGCGCAGGTGTTTGGTAATCGCCTGGCGCGTCAGATGCGAGCCGTGGGTCAGCTGCGAAATCGAACAGGCCTGACCACGGCCGAGCCTCGCCAGCAACGACAGACGGGTGGGATCGCCCAAAGCGGCGAACAGCGGCGCAGGTCGACGATGATGCGACCCACGCCGTGCGGAGGCGCCTGCGTTTGACGCCGGTTTAGGGGTGCTGGCCGACATACTCCTCGATGTTTTTCATCTGCTGCGTCCAGCCGCCTTCGTTGCGGGCGAAGGCTTCGTCGCGGCGATCGTCGGGCAGGTCGCTGAAGCCGGATTCGGTGACGCTGAGCAGCGTGCCGATGGGAGTTTTCTAGAGGCGGAATTCGACCAGGGTGGGCACTTCTTTGGTGTAGTCAACGGCGACATCGATGGAATAGGGATGCCAGGTGAAGGCGAAGTATTGTTCGGGATCGATGGCCTGGATGACGGCGCGAAACGCAGCGTGCTCGTAGCCAGGCCAGGTGATCTGGCCAACGGCGGGCTCGCCGACCGTGAAGGGGGCGTCGAACTTGACGCGGAACCACGCGCCGAATTCCTGAGAGTCGGTGAGGGCGCGCCAGACGCGCGAGACAGGGGCCTTGATTTCGACGGATTTCTCGATGCGATCCTGAATCTTCGGGGCGGTGCGGGTAGCGGGCATAGGCAACCTCCGGGTTGCAGAATACACGGAGGGCTGTGGAAATGCAACCGGAAGGTTGCGGAAAAAGCAGCGCTCAGCGATCAGCCTTCGGCGATCGGAAACAAAACGAGGCGCAATGGAGTGCCCGGCTTGTTCGGAAGTGGACAGATTCAGGCGGCGGTGAGGAGCAGCGGCTCGTTTTTGGTGATCACAAGGGTGTGCTCGTAATGCGCGGCGAGGCCGCGATCGGCGGTGCGGACGGTCCATCCATCGCGCGCGAGGATGGATTTGCCGGAGCGGCTGGCGATGATGGGCTCAACCGTGATGACCAGGCCTTCGGTGAGGAAATCGTTGGCGGAGGGATCGGGCCAGTTGGGCACGCTGGGCTTCTCGTGGATGGTGCGGCCGATACCGTGGCCGCAGAGATCGCGGATGACGTGAAAGCCGGCGGCGTTGACTTCTTTTTCGACGACGCGGCCGATGTCGCGCACGCGATGACCGGCGCGCGCAACCTGCATGGCCTCGGTAAACGCGCGCTGGGCGCAGACGGCGAGACGGCTGCCGATCGCAGACTGGGTGATGGGCGGTCCGACAATGACGGTCTCGGCAGCGTCGGCCATGAAGCCGTCTTTGGAGATGGTGACGTCGAGCTTGAGAAGGTCGCCGTTGCGGAGGCGTCGGTTGGAAGGGATGCCGTGGACGATTTCGTCGTTGACGCTGATGCAGCTGACGCCAGGAAACTGATAGACGGTAACGGGTCCGGAAACGGCGCCGTTCTTGCGCATGACGTCGCCACCAATCTCGTCAAGTTCCACGGTGGTGATGCCGGAACGGGTGGCAGCCTTCATGGCCTCGAGCATGAGGCGGACAATGCGGCCGGATTCGCGCATGGCGGCGAGTTCTTCGGGGGTGTGGATGGACAACGAACCTACCTCGTCTTTATTTTCTCAGGAGGAGATGCTTTGTCACAGCGGATGCTGCAAATTTCGCGGCTACTCGCCTAACAGCAGGCGCTCGGTAGAAAGGGCGTGGCCGGTTTCAGGATCGGCCTCGATCAGCAGCGCGGCCATCCGCGGGTCGCCTTTGGCGGCTTCGAATTTCGACGGCATGCTGGTGAGAAAGCGCTCGAGGACCAGCTCTTTTTGCACGCCGATGATGGAGTCGTAAGGCCCGCTCATGCCGACATCCGTTTGGTAGGCGGTGCCCTGGTTGAGAACGCGGTTGTCGGCGGTGGGGATGTGGGTGTGGGTGCCGATGACGGCGGTGACGCGGCCATCGAGATACCAGCCGAGGGCGCATTTTTCCGAAGTGGCTTCGGCGTGGAAGTCGACGACGATGATTTTTGCTGTGATCTGAGCGAGGAGCGTGTCGGCGGTGCGGAAGGGGTCTTCGTTATTGGCCATGAAGACGCGGCCCTGCAGATCGACGACGGCATAGGCGAGGCCGGAAGGGAGCGTGCCCTGGTAGACACCGTAACCGGGCGTGTCGGGGGCGTAATTGGCGGGGCGCAGGATGCGGCGTGGGCGGTCGTGACTGTTGGCAGGGACCGATTTGAGGTAGTCGATGATCTCCTTTTTGTCCCAGACGTGGTTGCCGGTGGTGAGCACGTGCGCGCCGAGGTCGAAGAGCTCGTCGGCAAGGGGCGGCGTGAGGCCGAATCCGCCAGCGGCGTTTTCAGCGTTGACGATGACGAGTTCGACAGCGCGGTCGGCGATGACGTGGCCGATGTGCTCGCGCACGATGCGGCGACCTGCGCTGCCGAAGACGTCGCCGACGAAGAGAATGCGCATGAAAGTCAAGGGTACAGGTTGCAGGGACCAGGGTACAGGGTGCAAAAATCAGGATGCGGGAGACAGGAGACAGGAGACAGGAGGCTGACGATCCTGGCCAGACTGGTGACGTCCAGACAGGCCACGGAGATTGTTACAGATTTTCATACGACGGTGAAAAAAAGCTGTGGTAGGTTGAAGCAATGGCCGCAAATACCCGCTTCGCAACTGGCGTTCACGCCATGGTCCTGCTTGCCGGCGAACCGGATGAACTGCAGACCTCAGAAGATGTAGCCGGCAAGCTCAGCATCAATCCTGTCGTCATACGCCGCGTGTTCTCGCTGCTGCATCAGGCGGGGCTGCTGGAGAGCCAGAAGGGTCCGCATGGCGGGTCGAAGCTGGCGCGGTCGGCGAAAACGATCACGCTGAAGGACATTTACAGCGCGCTGGATGGCGGAGAGGTGTTTCACACGGGTACGCTGTCGGGGGCGCACACGGCGAAGGTGGGATCGGTGCTGAAGAAGCTGTTTGGGGAAGCGGAAGCGGCGCTGCGCGAGGAACTGGAGAAGACGACGCTCAACGAGCTGGCGAAGAAGGCGGGGAAGAAGGGCAAGAAATAGGAAGTGCAGCTTGGAGCCGGTAGCCTGTAGCCCGGTCAGGACAAGAGACCCATGCGTAAAGCTCGCGAAAAAATTCTCATGAAGGCCGTCGGGCCATCGGCAAGGTCGAAACCGCACGACCGGGGCTGACGGGTCAGCGAACTGCGGCTCGAGCGAAGAGGCGGCCGGGATCGCTGAAGGGAAAGCTGTCGGTTGGTCCGGAGTTCTTCGAGCCGCTGCCTGCGGATGAACTATCGCGCTGGGAATAGTCGCAATAGTACGCATACTTTCTTCTCCGACGCGGCTGCGATTCCGCGGGAACTGCACATCAGGCTTGAACTGCGGTCAACGCTTTGCGCGAATCGGCGAGCCACCGCATGATCAGCACCAGCGCAATCAGAATCAGCGAGACGGTGAGGCCGGTCCAGAGGCCGGAGAGTCCCCACTTGAAGTGAAAACAGAGCAGGGCGCCGAAAGGCAACCCGAGGATCCAGTAACCCGTGAGGTTCATAAGCATGGGGAAGCGCGTTTCGCCAAGGCCGCGGAGCGCGCCGGTGGAGACGGTCTGGATGCCGTCGAAGATCTGGAAACCGGCCACGATGGCAAGGATGTGCGCGCCGAGAGTCAGAACGCGGGCATCGCGCGTCCAGATGGAAATGATGGGGCGCGGAATGACGAGGAGCAGGACCGCCATGAGTGCCATGAATCCTGCGCCGATCGTGATGGCGAGGATTCCGGCGCGTCGAGCGCGCGCAGGATTGCCGGCGCCGATGGCGTGGCCGACGGCAACCGCGGCTGCGGCGGAGATTCCCAGCGGAACCATATAGGTGTAGGCGGCGCAGCTAAGGACGATTTCGTGCGTGGCGAGCGCGATGGGCGTCAGGTGCGCGGCCATCACGGTGGCTGCGCCGAACGCGGCGACTTCAAGAACGACCTGGGAAGCTGCGGGCAGACCGAGCTTCAAAAGAGCGCGGATGCGGGTCCAGTCGGGTGCGGGCCAGTGGGCGAAGAGCGCGTGGCCGCGATCGGATTCGTGCGCCCACGCTGCGTAGACCAGCACAGCGGCCATGTAGATGCGGGCGAGGACGGTAGAAAGCGCCGAGCCGCGCACACCGAGGGCAGGGAAGCCGAAGTGGCCGTAAATGAGAATCCAGTTGAAAGCCAGGTTGACGAGGTTCGCGGTGATGAGCGCGAAGGCGACGGGGCGAACGCGGCCAACGCCCTGAAGATAGCGGCGGAACCCGCCGTAGACGAGCAGCGGAAACGTACCCCAGTTGAGGATGCCGACGTAAGAGCGAGTGAGGACGGCGACGGTAGGGTCGACGCCGCGACCGGTGAAGATCCATTGCGCGGCGAGCATGAAGATCATCAGCACGGGCGTAAAAGCGAGGGCAATATACATGGCCTGGGCGAGCGAGCGATGGCAGTCGTCGAAGCGGCGAGCGCCCCAGGATTGCGAGACGAGGGTGTCAAGGCCGAGGAGCAGGCCGATGCCGAACAAGGAGGGCGCGTAGTAGATGGCGTTGCCGAGGCCGACCGCGCCGATGGCGTCGGGCCCAAGACGGCCGACCATGATGAGGTCGACGATGGTCATGGTCATCCAGCCGAGCTCGGAGAGCACGACGGGAACGGCGAGGGTGAGCAGGGCGCGGAGTTCTTCGCCGATGCGCGTAGGGTGCTGGTGCTGCTCGAAGGTCTCGACGGCAGGGGCCTGAGTCTCAGGCGACAGGGGGTCGTTCGCCTGTGATTCGGGGTCCTGCATTTGGCCTTCGGAGGACATGGGGATGGGTTATTGTAGCCGGGCGTCGAGGCGGAGCCTGCGTGGTAGATTTGAGGTAGCGCGCGCGCTTTTCATCGTGAAGCGCGACGCTTCCGCAGGTGCGCGGAGAGATGGCCGAGTGGCTGAAGGCGCACGCTTGGAAAGCGTGTTTAGGGGAAACTCTAACGTGGGTTCGAATCCCACTCTCTCCGCCAGAATCGGTGCAACCAGCGACATGGCACACTCAGCGCCGATGGTTGGTCGGGCTATACCTGCAGGACGTCTCCATCGCGCGCGACCATCTCGTAGAGCACCGGATTGACAAAGAATCCGAGAAACAGCCGTGAGATGAGGCCGGCGACGATGACGATGGCGAAGGGTTTCTGCGTATCGGATCCAATACCGGTGGAGAGCGCCGCGGGCAACAGGCCCAGGCAGGCCACCAGAGCGGTCATCATGATGGGCCGCAGGCGCAACAGCGAGGCCTCCACGGTGGCGGTGCGGATGTCCTTGTTTTCCAGCCGGAGTTTGTTGATGTAGGAAACGAGAATGACGGCGGTTTCGACCGATACGCCCATCAGCGCGAGCAGCCCCAGAACCGACGACACGCTGAACGGCGTTCCTGTCAGTTTGAGAGCGATCAGCGCGCCGACCGGTTCGGTGAGCAGCACGCCCAGCGCGATGGTGACGGGGAACTTGAAGTTGTCATAGAGGGCGAACAGGATCATGAAGATGATGAGCACTGCGAGAGGTCCGATGATCTCCATCTGGTGTTTGGCCTGCAGCAATTCGCCGTACTCGCCACCCCAGGCGATGCGATAGCCGGGAGGCAGGCTGTGCGTGAGGTCGGCAATGGCGCGCTGACCCTCATTCACAGCGCTCTGCAGGTCGCGTCCTTCGACGCTGTACTGCACGCCGATATAGCGGGAGTTGTCTTCGCGATAGATGAAGGATGCGCCGCTGGCTTGGTGGATATTCGCCAGATTGCTGAGCGGAATCTGCTGGCCGGTGGGCGTTCCCACCAGCAGGTTCCCGATTTCGCTGGCGTTCTCGCGGAACTGCGGCTCCATGCGAACGACGAGGTCGAACAGCTTCTCGCCCTGAATCACCTGAGTTGCGGCCTGGCCGCCGACCGCCGCCTGAACGACAGCTTCCACGTCCGCGACGTTGATGCCGTACCGGGCAATCTTGTCGCGATCGACGTCGATGATCAGGCTGGGCTGGCCGAGTTCGCGCACCACGGTCAACTCAGTGAATCCAGGAATCTGCGCCAGGCGGCGCTTGATCTCCAGTGCCTTGCTCTGCAACACGTTCAGATCGGGACCGTAAATCTTGACCGCGAGCGCGCTCTTCAGCCCGGTGAGCGCTTCGTCCACCGCATCTTCGGCCGGCTGCGTGTAGTTGAAGATCACGCCGGGGAAGGACTCCAGCTTTTTCTGGATGTCTTCCTGGAGTTCCTTCTTGTCGTGTATCGGACTGGATCTCCAGGAAGCGTCGCCATAGGGTTTCAGGCCGACGTAGAACTCGTCGTTGAAGAATCCGGTTGGGTCGGTGCCGTCGTCGGGGCGGCCTAGTTCCGAGCCGATGTCGGTGACCATGGGATAGCGCATGAGGATGTCGCGCACCTGCGGCGAGAAGCGGCTGGCTTCGTCAAAAGAGATGGTGTAGGGCATCGTGGCGCGGATCCACAGCGCGCCTTCATCGAGATGGGGCATGAACTCGCCGCCGATGAACGGGACGAGAAGCAGAGTCGCGGCGAAGATGGCGGCGGCCACCAGCATCGTGATCTTTGGGTGGTTCAGGCACCATTCCAGCTCGCCCTTGTAGGTGCGCCGCACCCATTCAAACGGCTTGTTGACGCGCTCGTGCACGCCCTTTTTGAACCAGTACCAGCACATCACCGGAACAAAGGTCAGCGTCAGGATGAGCGCGCCTACCAGCGCAATCGAGACCGTGTCCGCCATCGGGCGGAAGAGCTTGCCGGAAGGGCCGGTCAGCGCATAGATGGGCAGGTATCCCGCGATGATGACGGCCACGGAGTAGAAGATGGGGCGGTCGACATCCTTCGCGGCCGCCACAATCACATCCATCAGGTCGTAACTGGTTCCTTCGCGCAGTCCCAGTTCGCGGAAAATATTCTCCACCATCACCAGCGTTCCATCGATCAGGATTCCGAAATCGATGGCTCCAATGGAGAGCAGGTTGGCGGCGACTCCCCGTGCATGCAGAAAGATGAAAGAGAACAGCAGCGCCAGCGGGATGGTGAGAGCAACGATGACCGCAGCCCGGAAGCTGACCAGGAAACACATCAGCACGACGAGCACCAGGATCATCCCCATCACCATGTTGTGCTCAACGGTATCGATGGTGAGCTGCACCAGATCGCTGCGATCGTAATAGGGGACGACCCGCACGTCGGCGGGCAGGATCTGCTCGTTGAGCTGGCGGGTTTTCGCCTCCACTCCCTTGAGCACATCCTGGGTCTGCTCGCCGCGGCGCATCATGATGACGCCTTCGACGGCGTCGTCGGTTTTGTTGAATCCAAATTCGCCAAGCCGCGGAGCGTGCCCGATGGTGACGTCGCCGATGTCGCCGACGCGCACCGGCACGCCGTTCTGCGAGCCTACGATCACGTCGCCAATGTCTTTCGTATCGCGGATCAGCCCCAGCCCGCGCACGTAGTAGAACTGCCCGCCCTGCGAGTAGAAGCCGCCGCCGGCATTGGAATTGTTCACCGACAGCTGCTGGATCACCGTGGGCACGGTGATGTGATACGCGTAGAGCTTCGCCGGATCGAGCAGCACCTGGTACTGCATCACCGTGCCGCCGAATCCCGAGTCATCGGCGACGCCGGGGACCTGCTTGTACTGGCGTTCGATGACCCAGTCTTCAAAGACCTTGAGTTCCTGAGGCGTGCGATCCGGACTCTGCAAAACGTAGCGGTAGACCAGACCCGAGGGGCTGGCGAGCGGCGCGAGCGTGGGCGTCACGCCGGTTGGATACGTGACTTCGCTGAGCCGCTGAAACACCACCTCGCGCGACCAGTAGTCATCCGTGTCGTCGTGAAAGGTCAGAATAATGTCGGAGAGACCGTACAACGAGATGGAACGCATCACCGTCATTTTCGGGACGCCGTTCATCTCCACCTCGGTCGGCACCGTGACCAGCCGCTCCACTTCCTCCGCCGCGTGGCCCGGCCACTGCGTGATGATCTCCACCATGGGTGGGGATAAATCCGGGTAGGCATCGACCGGCATGTGAGAGAACGAGACCGCTCCGCCGATCATGAGGAACAGCACCATCATCAGGACCAGGAATCGCTGGCGGAGCGCGAACTGAACGATGCGGTTGATCATGGAAAGCGGTCTCCTCAGTGCTGCAGCGAGTTGGCAAACTGCAGAAAGAGGCTGCCGTCGCCTACAACTTTGTCTCCGGGTGCAAGACCCTTTAGAACCTGAACCTGGCCGTCCTCGCTCTGCCCGGTTTCCACATCGCGTCTGCCAAACTGGCCCTCGCCGGTCGCCACATAGACGAAGGGCTGGTTGTTGTCGTCGCGCAGCACCGCCGCGTTGGGCACGGCAATCGCGTTGCTCGCTTTGCCGGCGGTCACCGTGACCGTGCAGTACATATCGCGCTTCAGCTTTTCGCCGGGATTATCCACCACGATGCGTGCCTGCAGGGTGCGGGTGTTGGGATCGAGCGCCGGCGAAACATACGAAATTCGGCCATGAAACACGCCAGGATATGCATCGGTCTGCACCGCGACATCCTCGCCGCTGCGCACATACGCCAGATCGGCCTGGTAGACATTGGCCAGAACCCATACCGTGCTCAGATTCGAAATGGTGAAGGCCTGCGTCTGTCCCGCCTGCACCACCTGGCCCGGCGCAACCAGCCTCTCCACCACTTCACCGCTGATCGGCGCCAGCACCGGAATCTCCGCGGATGCCGGCGCGGTGGCCAGCTGTGCGGGATTCCTGATGCCCAGAATCTTCATGCCTTCCTCGGCAGCGTCCAGATCGGCACGCGCCTGATTGCGATCCGATTCCGCCTGTTCCAGATCGCGCTGGGCGATGGCGTGATGCTGGTAGAGGTCCTGTGCACGCGTGTAGTTCTTCTCCGCCAGGCGAGAGGAGTCCGCGGCTTTCAGGTAAGTATCGAGCAGCTGCGAGTAGTCGGGGCTGCTGACATCGAGCATTGGCTGGCCCTCGCGCACCTGCTCACCCGGGACAACCAGTATCCGCGTCACCGGCCCGCCGACCTGCGTAATCACCGGAGTTGTCGCGAAAGCGTTGTAAGCGACAGCGCCAGTCAGACGCAGGGTACGCGTCAGCGTGGTCGGCTCGACCGTCACTACCTGAACGTGCGACATTTGGTCCTCTGGAATCGTGAATAGCCGCGGCGTCTCGGAGGCCGAGGCGCGCGACGCATACGACGTCATTTGCCCGGCACGCTCGCGGTCTCCCGAGCTGCAACCGATGATGGCGAGGATGCAGGCAATCGCCGCAACCCCGGTACCGCGATGGCGAAAGATAGTCCGGTTCGTCATGGTATGCTCCTGGTCCCCACCACTTCGCGCAGCTGCTCCACAGCGAGCAAATACGAAGCCAGCGCCTGGCGGTATCCAAGTTGCACAGAGCGATAACTGCGCTCCGCGTCGAGAAAGTCAAGAAGGCTGGCCGCGCCTCGGCGATACGCATATTCGCTGATGTCGCGGTCCTGCTGCGCCTCATCCAGATAGCCGGAGCGATACAGACCGACAATCGTGTCGTTGCTGTGCAGGTTTTCGTAAGCATCGCGGACGTCGGTGAGTACCTGTCCCTGGGTGGATTTTTCCTGTTCCTGCGCCTGGGTCACCGCGTAGCCCGCGCGCGCGATCTCCCCCTGGTTGCGATCGAAGATCGGCAGCTGCATCTGCCCGAACAGCGAAATGTCGTTGTACTGGATATGCGTGTAACTCACTTGCCCGGTAATATCGCGTTTTCCGATCGCCTTCTGCAGCTGAAACTGGCTGTTCGCAGCCGCGATACCCTGTTGCGCCGCCCGCAGGTCCGGACGATTCTGCAGCGCCCTCGCCTGAAAATCATCGACGTTGCCGGGAACGGCCAGATACGCAAAGTCCGGAGCAACGTCGTAATCGGCGGGCGCCGATTCATATCCGATCAGCTGCCGAAGATCGGAGAGCCCCTGGGCTCGCGCCAGCTCCGCCGAAGAAACATCCTGCTGGAACTGCAGCATCTGCAGCTTGATTTTCAGAAGATCGTCTTCGCTGATGTCGCCATCCTTGTAGCGCGCATTGGCAATATCCACGGTGTCCTGAAAGCTTTTCAGATCCTGCTGCGCCAGCGCCAGCGTCGACTCCGCCAGTTCCACGTTGATGTACTGCGACGCAACGTTAAAGGTCAGTCCCCGCTCGGCGTCGTCCACCTGCGAGCGCGTCACCGCGGTCGTGTCCTTTGCCGCTTGCAGCCGGTGCTGCCGCTTCTTTCCCCGCTCGAAGAGATAGCTCACGCCCAGATCGAACTGCGCAGTGTTGTTCAGGTAATCGGAGCTGAATTGATGCGGCTGGAAAATGGGCAGGAACTGCGTGTCGCCCAGCAACACCGGGTCGGGACGAAGATTGGCGGTGACCTCTTCGGCCTGGCTCTGCTGGATGGTGGTTCGCGCGGCCAGCAAGGTGTGATTGTGCTGGAGCGCCAGGCGAATCGCATCGTCCAGAGAAAGGATCGGGCCCCCCGGCTTTTGCGCGAGGGTCTGAGCAGAAGGTGGAGGCGCGCTCTGCGCCGGTGGAGATTGCCCACCCGCGAATACCGGCAACAAGGTTGCGGGTAGCCAAAATGGAATACACCAACGTTGTAAACGCATGGGCAGTCAGCCTCTTGGGGCAGGACGAAGGACTGAATTGGCGCGCCACGAGCGGCACGAAGAACGGACGGGGGTTAAGCGGGCGGGGCTCGCGCCGGAACCTGAGGCGCCACGAGATTGGAAATCGAGGAGACTTCCTGTGGCTCGAGGGCCAGACCTTCGGATATGAGGATCTCCACCCGAACGCTGGGCAGCGCCGATTCAACGGCCTGGTGGCTCAGGTGACAGATGGGACAGTTTTCCGGGGTGGTATTCGCGTCGTGGTGATGACAGACATCCCCCAACGTCGTCCCGATCACAAGCGCCAGGACGGCGATCGGGGTAACAAGGCGCCAAATCGACTTTCGTTTCAGCCCGTTGCCGGGCCAGGTCACCGCTTCTGGGGACACGCGCATCAAGTTTAATCCAGGAGAACGTCTGCGTGCCGGGAATTCGAATGCCGTCCGAATTCCCGGAATTTCTCAGACACGGTCCTGGTATTCTGTGGGGTCCCAGCAAGACGCTCAGGACAGACAGGCTCCCTTCTAAGATGGATGGAGTTAGCCGAACCTCGGTTATTCGAAGATCAGTGAGGCACGATTGGCCGTGTGGTGAGATGTTTTTCCCTGGACTTGACGGCGACGCAGGCAACGGCAAGGATGAAGATCGCAATAATAGGCGGCGGAATCGTTGGATTGGCGACGGCATACCAGTTGCTGAATCGCTTCCCTTCAACCAGAGTCACCGTCCTTGAAAAAGAGGCGGGTGCAGGCCGACATCAAACCGGACACAACAGCGGCGTCCTTCATTGTGGGCTCTCCTACAAACCGGGCTCATCGAAGGCGCGGCTGGCAGTCGAGGGCATTCGCCGGCTGACGCGGTTTTGCGCTGAGCACGGTGTCGATTATGAACTCTGTGGGAAGGTGGTTCTCGCCACGGAGCGGCGCGAGCTTCCCAGGCTCCACACTCTGCTGGAACGAGGCACAGCGAACGGGCTGACAGGACTACGGCTTCTCGATCCTGAACAAATCCGGGAGTTGGAACCACACGCTGCCGGATTGGCCGGATTGCACGTTCCCGAAGAAGGGATTGTCGATTATGCCGGTGTTACTCAGAAGTTGGTCGGCGAAGTCACGCGCCTGGGAGGCGACATTAAATTTTCCTGCGAGGTGATCAAGCTGCGAGACCGCAATGGCTGGCACATGCAATCGTCGAGTGGGGACCTCGATGCCGATTTCCTGATCAACTGTGCGGGATTGCAAAGTGACAAGGTCAGCCGCATGGCGGGGAACCGCGATCCGGTAAAGATCGTGCCGTTTCGCGGAGAGTATTACCGATTAAAGGAGAATCGTCAGCACCTTGTCCGCAATTTGATTTATCCAGTGCCTGATCCTGCTTTTCCGTTTCTTGGCGTCCACTTTACCAGGATGATCCGCGGCGGTGTCGAAGCCGGCCCGAATGCCGTGCTGGCCCTGGCGCGCGAGGCTTATCGGAGAACCGATTATTCTGTCCGCGACATGATTGAGACTTTCACCTGCCGTGGTTTCTGGCGATTCCTGCTTCGCTATCCCGCCATGTGCTGGCAGGAGTTCAGAAGTTCAGTCAGCAAGGAATTTTTCTGCCGGCGGCTGCAGCGTCTGGTTCCGGAGATACAGCTCGATGACCTTTCAGAAGGCGGCGCCGGTGTGCGAGCGCAGGCGCTTTCGCCGAGCGGCGAACTCCTGCAGGATTTCTATTTTGTTCGTCAGGAGCGCTCTCTGCATGTACTCAATGCGCCCAGTCCTGCTGCGACTGCTTGTTTGCCCATTGCTGACGAGGTGATCGATCGAATGAGAGATGCGATTGAGGCATAAACAAGCGGCGCCCAGGCCGACAGCCGTCCATCAAACGTGGTCTGGCGGACGATTTCCCAAAATTTCGTACTGGCATCTGCAGCGTTGCGGGATTGGATCGCTCCGCATCGTCGCTGAACCGTAAAATGAGACCGTCCCGACTCACGCCGATCCTAAGAGTGGAGCCGATTCGGGGACGGGCTCCGTTTTCAGTTTTGGGAT
>JBAVUB010000432.1:0-1630 GCA_049696575.1 Acidobacteriaceae bacterium
ATAGAAGCAGCCGTGGTCGCCCGCCCATCAGTTAAGAGCGAAGCACCCGCCAGATGGTATTTGGAGGATGGCAGTGGTCGCGCTCTAGCAGTGCTCCAGAGGGCTCTTGGACATGGAGAGATCCGCAGAACGATGTGGGCATATGTTGGTGACGAGCCCGACATGCGGAGCAGCTTCATCAAAGCGCGTCCCGAGCTCTGGGGCACAGTCCCGCGCTTCGAGTGATCTATTGCGAGGCCTTCAATGAGACGCATCGAACTGAAGATCACTTTTATTGACGAAGACGGGACTAGGAAGGAGGAGGGGTGCAGCGTGGAGACTTCTTGCACGCCGGACAGCGCCGGTGAGCACAGGGTCGCTCACATACTTGCAACGGAATTGAGAGTTATGGTCGGCGAACAGGCCGAGCCGAAGCACGGCGCAGTAGCTCGCGGATGGCTGGAGTTCCCTAATCGTCCCGTGGACATCGAGCAGTATTTCGATGTTCGAAATTCGCAGGCTATTTGGTTTGAACTGACGAAGCTCATTTTGGGCGCGGAAGCCGATCTCGCTCTCGCGCAGGCCTACAAGGCCTTAGAACCATCCCAGGCGCCGCCCTTCGAAGACAGCTTGGCCATCAACGATCTGTACTATGTTCACGACCGTAAGATGGCCTTGTTAAACCAGTCGATTCAGGACCTCATAAGGGTGCAGGATCTCGTCAACCGATTAATTCACGAAAGCCTCGGCGGCGATCTTGTCGATACCAGCAAGCCGAACTGGGAGAAGTCGCGGCTCACGCGTGAGAACGTCGAGAAGCAGCTGGAATCAAAGCGCGCCGCAGGCGCAATTTTACAAACAGATTTCGATGCGATAGCCGAGGCGCTTGCGATCCCCAACGACAAATCGGGAGCGGATAGTGCCTTGGCTTACAGGAACCGGCTGATGCATCATATGCGGCCTTCGGTGGATTATTCGATGTTCTTTTCCTCTCTGGAGTCACGCGGGGGAGAAGAAGTAAAAGATGCACAAGGTAAAGTCGTTAAGAGAGTGCTCGTGCTACGCGCCCGGCCGCCTGTTGAATACTCGTTCCGTGAACTGTCCAAATCGTGTTCCGAATACCTCGATGCGATCATGGCCATGCTGGAAAAGCTAAGCAGGATCGAGCTGCTGCGGCACTAAGCTACATTCCTCCGAACATTGCGACCATCTTGGTGGGTTGGGGCCGTCGACGACTGTTGATGAGTTAGAGCACTCGGCGGACGGCGCGGCGGACGGAGTCGGTGGCGACTCCGTAGGCGGCGTGGGTGACCCATTCACTGATGCGTTCCTGGGTGGGCTGCTGTCCGGGAG
Source organism: Acidobacteriaceae bacterium (assembly GCA_049696575.1). Lineage (GTDB taxonomy): Bacteria > Acidobacteriota > Terriglobia > Terriglobales > Acidobacteriaceae > Palsa-343. The sequence goes on from JBAVUB010000432.1 coordinate 1,333, forward strand.
GCGCGGCGAGGCCGAGTTTGGGGAGCAGGGCTTCGTGGGTGATGCGGTTGAGGGTGATGCCGAACGCCGCACCATGCCAGGCGGCAAACGACGGCTCGATCTCGACCAGAGCACCGTAGGCTGCGCCAGCAAGGGCGCCGAAGATCCAGTGAATGCCCTGCAGGGCGAGCTCGCGCTGGTCGGCGGGAAGACGGCGGCCGGCGACGTTTTCGGCGAGGACGACGGGCGGCGGGGTTTGGCCTTCAACGCGGGGCGGGAGGATTTTTTCGGCGATCATCTTGGCGCCGGCGCCAGCGAG
>JBAVUB010000433.1:0-2013 GCA_049696575.1 Acidobacteriaceae bacterium
GCGCATCCTCCTCCCCGGCGCTTTCGCCGCCGAATTTTTCCTCTTCCTCAGCACCGGCCCCCTCAACGCCGCCATCGTCAACTCCGTCGCCGCGCCCATCCGCTCTACCGCCATCTCCGTCAACCTCTTCATCATTCATTTCCTCGGTGACGCCTTCTCTCCGGGCCTCATCGGACGCATCTCCGACAAGACCAACCTCCGCATCGGACTCGCTGCCACCCTCCTCTCCCTTACCCTCTCCGGCGCCATCCTCTTCTACGGCTCGCGCTTCGCCCCCCGCCTCCCCGATCTGGAGCCGTCGTCTCCGGCTGGGCATCTCTGACCATGCACGTCCTCTACATCCTCGCCATCGTCCTCGCCTGGCTCATCGCACTCACCTGGACCCGCGTCACCCTCACCGCGCTGTACCACCTGCCTCGCATTCCCAGCCTCCTCGACCCGCAATACGACCACCAACCCGCACCCACGCCTGCGACCCCCGAAATCACCGTCATCGTTCCTGCCCGCAACGAAGCGGCCAGCATCGAAGCCACCCTCCGCTCCCTCCTCGCCCAAACCATCGCCCTCGCCATCATCGCCATCGACGACCGCTCGATCGACGCAACCGGCGCAATCATGGATCAGATCGCCGCGGAACCCGTCCCGCCCGGCAAATCGCTCACCATCCTCCACGTCGAAACACTCCCTGAGGGCTGGATGGGCAAGACCCACGCCATGGCTCGTGCCGCTCGCCAAACCGCAACCCCCTGGTTGCTCTTCACAGACGGCGACATCCTCTTCCGCTCCGACACCCTCGAGCGCGCCCTCCGCTATGCCCACGAATCGAACGCCGACCACGTTGCCCTCGCGCTCACCCTTATCCTGCAATCCGCGGGAGAGCGCATGATGACCACTGTCTTCGGCCTCTTCACCCTTCTCTCCTTCCGTCCCTGGAAAACCCCCGACCCCGCCGCCAAACACGATTCCGTCGGCGTCGGTGGTTTCAATCTCATCCGCTCCTCCGTCTACCGCGCCATCGGCGGCTTCGAAGCGCTCCGCATGGAGGTCCTCGAAGATCTCCGCCTGGGATTCGAAGTCAAGCATCAGGGCTTTCACCAGCGGGTCGTCTTCGGCCGCGACCTGATCCGCGTTCACTGGGCTTCCGGCGCACTCGGCATGACCCACAACCTCACTAAGAACTTCTTCGCCATGTTCCGCTTTCGACCCGCGGCCCTGGTCGCCGGCGCCATCATCCTCGCGCTGCTTTTCCTGGCGCCCTTCGCCGGCCTCTTCGCTCCGTGGCCCATTCGATCCGCCAGTCTTGTCGCGCTCGTTATGATCGCTCTGGCCCACAGCTACTCGTCTCGTCACTTCACCGGCATCTCTATCCTTTATCTACTCACCATGCCCATCGGCGCAGCGTTGCTCGTCTATGCGCTCCTGCGATCGATGATCCTCACCCTTGCCCGTGGCGGCGTCGTCTGGCGGGGAACCTTCTACCCTCTTCGCGAACTCCGTCGCCACGCCGGTCCCCTCCGCTAAACCACTCCAGGCAACTCCGGTCCTCCTCCACCTTTGGGGCATGGAATCTTCCCGCGGAAGACAGATACTAAGCGGCAAAGAATTCCAGAAAGCGAACCCCACCATGCCCTTCCCCACGAACCCCGATCCAGCCAACCCCGGCGGCGCCTACACCGGTACCCTCTCTAACCAGCAGCGCACCGCCAACACCACTGTGCTCACCCTCACCGCGTTCGCAGCCACGGTTCTCGCGACGCTGGCAGCCCACTGGATCGCCCAACAGTACTTCCCCGTTCACCAGGCGATCATCACCCGCATCGCCGGAGTCGTTTCCAGCGCGGCGCTGGTCTACGCCATGGCCTTCTTCCAGCGTCAGGCCAGCGCTGCCTCAGTTCCCGCAGCTTATGAGGACGCGCAGGGACATACCACTCCGCAAGGCATGCATCGCAAGGTCCGCAGCGCCATCTATGTTTCCCTCTACACCGCCGTCATTGTTGTGCTGATGCTCCAGCC
>JBAVUB010000434.1:0-10109 GCA_049696575.1 Acidobacteriaceae bacterium
TGCTCAGCCTGAATCAATACCAGGATCTGCTGGCCCTGACCCAGAAGTACATGGACATATTTCCTCAGGAGCCTGATATTCCGCTGCTTGCCGGTTACGTTTACAAACACAACGGCGACAACCAGAATGCGGTGGCCGCGTTCAGCGAGGCCATTCGACGCGACCCCGCCACCGAGACTGCCTGGGTGAACCGCGGCTACGTCTACAACAACCTCGATCAACCAGAGCTCGCCGCGCCGGATTTCGAGAAGGCTCTCAATCTGAACTCGAAGGATGGCGAAGCGCATCTGGGGCTCGCGTATGCCGATCTCGCGCTGAACCACAACTTCGCCGCCCTGCATCAGAGTGACATGGCGCAAGCAATCATCGGCGACTCTGGCGCGCTCCACGCGATTCGCGCCACCGCGTATGGACGCGAGGGCCTGCTGACCAAAGCCATTACCGAGTACCGCGCAGCGCTCAAGTTCACGCCTGACGATGCATCGCTGCACATGAGCCTAGCCAGCGTGCTGTTCTCCGAGCGGCGCTATCACGACTCGCTCCAGGAGCTGGCCGCCGCGGCTCGGCTGCAGCCGCGCAATGCCCAGACCTGGGCGCTCGAAGCGCGCGACTACGCCGGCCTGAAAGACAGGGCAGACACGGTGCAGAGCATTGAGCTGGCTGAGGGATATGGGGAACGCATGTCCCCTCCCGCAACCCCCAGCAGCCCGCGAGCCAGCGACATTTATCTCTCCACCGGCCAGGCCTGGAACACGCTCGGCGACGACAAGGCCGCCATGAACAGCTTCGGCAAGGCCCTGGTCAGCCCCGGCGCCGATCGCGTGGGCGTACGCCTTGCCATCGGATCCCTCATGGCGCAGCAGGGCCGCAAAGAGGACGCCGAACGCCAGATCGCGCTCGCACAGATGGAAGCTCAGGGGCAGGAGACAGCCGCTCCCACCGGTGGGGAGTACGTCCAGGCTGCCGGCATTTTGCAGCAATTGCACGAGTACACCCTGTCAGAAACGTATCTGGACAAAGCCCAGGCCGCTGGGGCATCAGACATCTCGGTGCGCGTGTCTCTGGCGAATGGCTACCTGGCGCTCGGTGAAACCAGCCGCGCCGCCGCGGAGCTGGCCGCCGTGCAGCAGAGCGACGATATCCGCTCGGACTATGCCTACCTGCTCGCTGAAGCGAATGTGTATCAGCAGGAGCATCAGAATGTGCGAGCCATTTCGGCTTTCGCTGAGGCCGCCAGCGCGGCTGGCGACGATCAGACCGCGGAGCAGGAACTCATCCAGACCGGCGCCAACGAAGGCTACGCGCTTAAGTCCGGTGTGAGCGTGCTCACCAACCTCCTGCAGCAGCCGCTGTTCGAGGACAGCACCGTCTACGAGCTCGACGCCAAAACCTTCGGCAATCCGCCCGCCATGTCCGGAGCAACCATAACAACAGCGCAACTGCCGCCGGCGCGCTACACCATCGACACGGAATGGACCACCGCGTACCACCTGCATTTCGGGCCCGTTCCGACGGCCGGCGGCTTCTTTCAGCTTCGCAACGCCCGCGGGCGCATTTCCGTGCCTGCCATCGGCGTCGTCAATCGCGACACCAACGACTACAACATCAACTTCGGCGTCAATCCCACTCTCCACGTGGGAGACGCCATCCTGACCTTCAACAGCGGCGTGCAGGGCACGGTCCGCCGCGACTCCCTGTCTCCGCGGGAAATGAACCAGAATCTGGCCCGCTTCTTTACCTACATGGACACCAGCTCACTCTTTCACGCCCTTTCAGTCAGCGGCTGGTTCATCCATGACTCCGGAGGCTTCACGGAACTTCCTCTCTACGAGAGCGCGGTTTCCGGTGCAGTCGATTTTCGCGTTGGCTCGCCCTGGGGCAAGACGGCGCTGGTTACCGGATGGGGAATGAACGACCAGCATTTCACCTCGTCTTCTCTGGGAAACACGGAAAACTACTACACCTCGTCGTATGTGGGCCTCACCCGCAGCCTGCCAGCGCGCATCAACGTAGAAGGACTTGCGGAAGACGTCCGCAGCTGGCGAGTCGTGCCTTTTGCGACAGCGCCGTCACAGTTCGTCGTCAATTCCGGGACGGCCCAGGCCCTGCGCCCGGCCGCAACCGTAGACTTTTCCCCTGCGCGCGACTGGCAGATTCGCTTTTCCGGCACCTGGGAGAGCACCCGGAGTTTTCACTACTATGACATGACGCAAAACGGGATTGCCATATCGTACATGCGGCCATTCGGCCGAACCTTCAACGAAGACACCGGCGAAGTCCGGTTCCGCTATCCCGTCCGCTTTTCGGCCGGAGTACAGGAACAAACCTTTCCCAATATCACCCAGGGTCGAAACCAGCAATTCCGGCCTTATGTGAGCATCACACTCTTTTAGGTGGGGTCCAATGAAAATCTGTCTGGTTGCCGCGTTTCCCCCCAGTCGGCGGCAGCTCAACGAATATTCCTTTCACGTTGCGCGCGAACTGCAACGCCACCCCCAGGTGGATCTGACCATCCTCGCCGACGAACTCGAGGATTATGACTTCACCACCGGCGCCGATGGCCGGCGGATGAAAATGCGTCAGGAATCGGATCTGAACGAGTTTCACGTCGAACGCTGCTGGAAATTCGGCAGCCTGAGCACTCCTGTGCGCCTGCTGAACGCGGTGCGCCGGCATAAACCCGACGTTGTTTGGTTCAACCTGGTCTTTTCAAGCTTCGGAACCCCGGACAATCCGTTCGCCGCGTTCGTCGGGCTGTCCGCGCCGGCGCTCACTCGCGCCGCCGGTTTCTACACCCACATCACCCTCCATCACATCGTCGAACATGTGGATTTTTCCACCACCGGGGTGCGCCGCCGCGAGAAACTGTATCGTTTCGGCACCGACGTCGCAACGCGGGCACTGCTGCGCGCCCATTCCGTCTCCGTGCTCCTTTCCGCCTACCGGCGCACGCTGCTCAGAAAATATGCTGCCGAGAATATTCTCTTCGGAACCCACGGTACATTCGGCGCGCTCACCGGGCCGCCGGATCTTTCCCTTCGCGGCAATCCCGAACATCGCATTCTCGCCATCGGCCATTGGGGCACCTACAAGCGGCTTGAGCTTTTGATAGAGGCCTTCCCGCGGGTGCTCGAAAAGGTTCCCAATGCGCGTCTCATTGTGGCTGGCGCCAATCACCACACTCGTGCCGGATACTGGGAGTCGGTGCGGGCCTCGGTCCCCGCGCATCTGCCCGTTGAATTTCGCGGCTATGTTCCCGACGAGGAACTGCCTCGTCTGTTCCGCACCTCTTCCGTGCTGGCGATGCCGTACGATTCCTCCACCGGATCCAGCGGTCCGGCTCACCAGGCCTGCGAGTTCGGCCTTCCCATCGTCTGCGCCAACATCCCCGACTTCTGCTGCATGGCCGAAGACGAGGATATGGCCATCAGCTTCTACAGAAAAGGCGACGCCATCGATCTCGCAGATAAGCTAAGCACCATCCTGCTGTCTCCGGAGACGCAACAGCGCATGTCGGAACACAACTACGAGGCTGGCGTCCAGATGACCATGGCCGCAGTCGTGCGCAATTATCTGCGTTGGTTTGAGCTCCACCAGTGCAAGCGAGCTCTGGCCGAAAGCTCGATCTCACCCCAGCTGCGCGCAGAGCCGGCGCGGCTCGCCAGGTTTGCCAGTCACCGCATGCTGGATGCGGACCTCCTCCCTGGCAATGACAGCAACAACGATCCTGTCAGTCCGTAAAAGCCGCAGGCGTCTCACCGCACGCCGGCACTCCATTCGCGGCGTCGCACTATGGCCCCATACTCGTCGGGGTGCACGGGTTGTATCCGAGCGACGAAGCCGACACTGGTGTGGGCGGCGACGGCGGGGTGGCCCACGGAATGTTCGTGAAGTCGAAGAAATCCAGTAGGTTCGGCTGCGCCGCGTCGCGGGCCGTCAGATGTGCGCTCGATCCGATGAATCGGTTCTCGACAAATTTGATGATCGCCGTGTGATCCATCGGAATGTGCGATACATAATGCGCGCGCGTGAAAGGCGAGATGACCATGTTGGGCACGCGGAAACCGAGTTGCGCCGCGAAGCCACTCACAGCCGGCGCATCGGTTGACACCGCTCCCGGATCGTTCGAATTCAGGTCGCAGTGCAGGGTGGGCATGCCATTCGCCGGTACACAGGGGTTGTAGCTGTCAGCGTTCACGGCAATGGACGAGATGTCCGGAATGCTGCTCACCGCCGCTCCCCCCACCATGGCATCGGTGTTGTCGTTGGAATGGCCGGGTACAGGCGGCACATGGTCGTAGGGGCCGCCACCTTCGTCGTAGGCCAGGAAGAAAACTGAATCCTTCCACTCCGGGCTGGCCATGAATGCATTCAGGATCGATGCGACCTGCGCCTGCCCGACGAGATTCGACTGTCCCGAACCTGGGTGCTCGTCGTTGTTCCCGAATCCCGGATCGATCCAGACAAAGCTGGGCAGCGCGTTGTTGCTCATGTCGGTGAAGAACTGCGAGATCGGCGCAATATGAGTTGGATCGATGCAGTACGAATTGGTGCTGTCCCCCACCACGCTGGAAGGCTGCGTGGGCGCGACACATTGTGCTCCCGAAGGATTCTCGTACACGTATTTTGTGGAGTACGTCAGGGCCAGGAAATCGGTCGCAGGCAGCTTCGAGCCGGGATCGGTGCAGTCGTCAGGATCCGTGCAGAAGCCCTGCGTCACCGTGTAGTAGAGCTTCCAGGAGACGTTGTTCTGATCCAGTTCCTCGAAGATGCTGGAGATGTTCAGCTGGGGCAGCTTGTCATTGCCCGGCGCGAACACCAGACCCTGGGTGGTCCCACCCGTGATCGTGGCGATGCGGTTGTCCGTTGTGTACGTGGAGATCGGCGTGAACCAGCGGTCCGACAACGCGAACTGCGAGGCCATGTAGTAGTAGTAGTTCAGGAATCCCTGATCGTAGTAGCCCATGGCTCGCTGGCCCGCCGTGTCGGTGAATTGGCCTGAGCATGCACCGCTCGCCGCGCAGCTGTTCGCATAACCCTCTGCGGTGTGCACGAAACCATCCATCAGCATGGGCCGGTTCGCCGCGAAGTCATATGTGTTCACGTCGCCATAGCTCTCCAGCCAGGCCGACGATGCGTCATCGATGCAGCTGGTCTTGAATTTGAAGAGATTGAAGGTCTGGCCTTCGTCGTTGGTGTTGCTGATCGTGCTCAGCTTGTCGTCGATCCCATCCACACCGTACGTATTCCCGTCCGCACCCTGCGTCCAGCCATTGGACTGCCGGTAGGGGTTCAGCATGCCAAAGTACGAATCGAAACTGCGGTTCTCCTGCATCATGAAGATCACGTGATCGATGGAGTCCAGCCCAGCGCTCGCTGTGACGGTCACCGTGGCTGTCGCGGTAGCGCTTCCTCCTGGCCCATTGGCGGTCGCAGTGTAGGTAGTCGTCGCGGTCGGACTCACACGCTGCGTTCCTCCTGTGGCTGCCAGCGTGTAGCTGCTCCCGTCTGAGCCGGTCACTGTGACCGCGTTGGCGCCCGTCGCTGTCACCGTTAGGGTCGAAGGATTGCCCGCAGTGATGGTCGTCGGATTCGCAACCATACTCACCGTCACCGCTCCCTGCCCACCCACCGTCACTGTGGTCTGCGCCTTCGCCGCCCCGGTCATCCCCGTCGCCACCGCCGTATAGGTCGTCGTCGCCGCGGGTGTCACCGATTGCGTTCCGCCTGTTCCGTTCAGGGTGTAGCTGCTGCCGTCGGTACCTTGCACCGTCACCGTGTTCGCGTTCGCCGCCGACACTGTCAGCATCGACGAGGTACCCGCTGTGATGGTGGCTGGGTTCGCCGAGATCGAAACCGTCGGCGGCGGAACCGGCACCGTGCCGGCGTCCGAACCACAGCCGGCGACCGAAAACAAGAGACAGCAAAGAGCGAAGAACGACGCTGCGTCGATCGAGCGTGGCCCCCGAAAGATACAGCGACTGGTCAGCATCGGCAATTCCTTTCGCGCCTCATCGCCTCAAGCGGCGCGGCGCGCACGTGGGTGGTTTGGACGTGCACAGAGGTGACCGTGGTTGCATAGCGGCAATTCCGGCCTCACTGGAGCGCAATGCGCGTGGCGAGGTAGCGGCGTCCGTCGTATGTGGCCGTCACTTGCACTTTCTCGTCCGCGTGGATGTTCTGGATGACAGAAGGAAAGCGCGACGGTTGGAAGTCAACCGCGTAGCTCCTGCTGTCGCGCGGGTCGAGGATGGAAAGGCGTCCGGCGCGCATATCCACGAACGTCAGCGAGCCGCTAAAGATATACGAGGAGCCCTGGGTGGCAAGCACATCCACGCGCGTCGCTCTTCCGCCGCCGTGATCTCCGCTGGTGAAGCGCACGTCCACCAGCATGCCGCGATACAGATCTGGCGGACCTTGTTCGGCTTCGAGCGCCGCCTGGCCCACCGGCGCGATGGGCGTTCCCGGCGGAACGGTCAGCAATACCGTCTCGCCCGATGTAGATTGATTCACCTTCAGCTCACGCGTGCGCGGATTGAAGCTCTCCACCGCACCCTCGCACTCGCCCTCGGGCAGCTTCGACAGAATGTGAATGGCGACCGCGTAGACTCTGCTGCCATCCAGCGTCGTCTCCACTGAGGCGTGCTCCTCGGGCCTCAGATCGAGCGCGGAAATGGACTCGCCGTTGCGAAATACCCGCGTTCGCGCGTCGTAATCGATGCTGTACGACGACCCGCCAAACACCTTCAGCGAAAACCGGTCGCGCACCGGATCCACATCGCGAATCGCGCCTCCCATCACCGTTCTCGTCCCATTGGGCAGAGCAGGCAATGTGCCCATGGACGACGACGCGGAGGTCGCACCCACTGCCGGCTGCGTAGACTGCGCCGCCGCTGCCTGGCTCGACAGCGATAACAACAGTACCCAGACAAAACTCTGCATCCTTTTCATCGGCAGTGGCTAAGATGACGTTTCGCCGCTGGTGGTGGCCTTCGCCCTTCCGTGTGACAGGCAATTCACGGCAGAATCCGGCAACCGCGCTCATCGTGGTTCGCATCCGAGGTATATGCCCGAAACGCAACGGCCTCGCAGCCCGCGGACGGGCAGTCTGTTTTGCGATCTCATGCTGTCGACCAGGCTCACATCCATCGCCGCACTCGCTTTCGGAATCTGCATCGCAGTTCCGCCCGCTTTCTGCGGAGATCTTAAGATCGTCATCCCGCGGCGCAGCGAGCTCACTCCGGTGCAGCGCCTCAACCGCGACGGCGTTGATGCCATCCGCAAAGGACATTACGATCGCGCGCAGGCGCTTTTTTATAAGGCCTACCTCTTCGATCCCTCCGATCCTTTCACGCTGAACAATCTTGGCTATGTCTCCGAACTGGAAGGCCAGCCGGACCGTGCCCTCGATTACTACAAACTCGCCGGCGAGCAGGGCTGCGACGCGAAGATCGACCTGAGCAGCGCGAAGAGCCTCCAGGGCCTGCCCATGACCGCTGCCCTCTTCGATCTGAAGAACCCGCTCACCCGCGTGGACCGGCTTAACGTCGGAGCCATGCAGATGCTCGAGCAAGGACGGCCGTTTGACGCACAGGCTCTGCTGCGGCAGTCACTGGCCGTCGATCCCGCAAATCCCTTCACGTTGAATGATATGGGGGTGGCTGAGGAGGCGATCGGCAATAATGCCGCCGCGTTGGGCTATTACGACGAGGCCGCCGCCACGCATTCCAAAGAACTCGCGACCATGACTTTGCGCTCAGGTTGGCAGGGCCGATCCATCAGCGAGGTCGCCGCAGCCGGCGGAGACAGTCTTCGTCGGCGTATGCGTTCCACGAACATGACCCAGGCGCGCGCCGCCATGCTGGCTCTCGAAGGAGTCTCCGAGGTCAATCGCAACAATTGGGAGGCGGCTAGAAAGGATTTCGTCGAAGCCTACACCCTCGATCCCTACAGCGCCTTTGCGCTGAACAATCTTGGCTATGTCGCCGAACGGGACGGCGATATGGAGACCGCCCAGCTCTACTATGCAAAGGCCCGCCAGGCGACCGATGCCGGACAGCGTGTGGGGACGGCTACCCGTCTCTCCGCACAAGGCAGAACGCTCTCCGCAGTCGCCACTGACAGCAACCAGAAAGTCGACAACGCGCTCGAGACCTACACCCAGGAACGGCGACGGGAACAGGCTCCCATCGAACTGATTCCGAGAGGGGAGCCGTATCTCAATGGGAACGCGCCCCCGCAATCAACTCCGCCGCAGCCGCCACAGTAGGAAGGGCCTCGATGACGCCAGATGGGTTCCCGCTTCGCAGTACGGCGCAAAACATGTCTGCGCTCTCGCGTCTGCTGCTCCAGCCGCGTTCAGACAAGACGGCTGCCTTCCTCCGCTCTCTCGACCGCACCAGGTTCCGCGACCTCGAGCACCTTGCCGGAACCAACCATGTTGTCGTACGCGGTCTGCAGGCAATTTCTGACTGGATGATCGATGCTCACGATCACCGCCGCGCCGAGTGGGCCGCCACCGCCCTTGCGAAAGAACAGGCGAGGATCGCTCGCGCCGTCAAATCGCTGAGCGCCGTCTGCGCCGCCTTCCAGGACGAAGGCCTCGACGTCACCGTCATCAAGTCTCTCGATCACTGGCCTGACCTCGGCAACGATCTCGATCTCTATACCAATGCGCCAGCCGCGGCCGTCCGCGATCTGATGACGCGGCGTTTCGACGCCGCTGTTGCACCGCGCAGCCTCGGCGACCGCCTCGCCGGCAAGTGGAACTTCATCATCCCCGGCTTGCCGGAGCCCGTGGAAGTGCATGCCGGTCGCCTCGGGCAAACCGGCGAGCAAGTGGCGTTCGCCTCGCTTCTTCCCTCGCGCGCTCGCGTCGTCGACATTGAAGGTTATTCGTTCCAGGTCCCCAGCGTCTCCGACCGCCTCATCGTCTCCACCCTGCAGCGCATGTATCGTCACTTCTATTTTCGGCTCTGCGATGTCCTGGACTCAGCCTCGCTCGCCGACGCTGGCGCCATCGACTACGCCGACCTGTACGCCACCGCGCGCGCGGCTGGCGTGTGGGAGGGAACGGCCACCTACTTGGCCATCGTTTCGGATTATGTGCAGCGCTATCGCGGCAAGGGCCTCGACCTGCCCGTGTTTGTGACAGAGTCGGCGCGCTTCGGCGGCGACGACGTGTACTTCGCCCGCGACTTTCTCCGCGTGCCCATCGTTCCGCAATCCGCCGGATTGTACCGAACCCAGCTGGCGGAAATGCTGCGGCGACGGGAACTGCGCGGCGGAGCGCGCCTGGGATTGCTGCCGTGGCTGGCCACGGCCGCCGCTCTGGGTCAAAAAATGACAGGAAGTGACAAAGGTATCTGGTAATCGCAAATCGAAGGGAACAGGCTGTTCGTCGCCGGCTCCGCGCATCTCAATCAAGCAGTCCCTGAAGGAGGGGCCGGGCTACTGCACCCCGCAAAAAACTATGGCCTACGCTGCATGGCAATCCCCCGATCTGGAATCCGAGCGCCAACCGGCTGTAGTGCGGCCCGGCAAAACCCTCCGCATGCCCCCGAGACGCAATGTTTCCCTTTTCCTTCTGCCTGAAGAGTCGCTGGGCTCAAGCCTCGCGAAAAATTTGCTCGACGCGCTTTTTCCCGCGCACCTTCCCCCGCTTCGCCTCACCTCCCGGCCCGTTCGCGTCTCCGGCGAACTGCGCTTCCGGAGCAATCCCGGTTCCAGAGTGCTCGCCTTCCTGCTGCATGCCGGCGCCATCTGGCTCCTCCTGTGGGCAACTGCACAAATGCGCAACGAACCCCGCGTGGCTGTGGAGAAGCCCGTCATCGTCACGCATTTGACCTACCAGCCCTACATTCCACCTACACCCCCTGCGCCGAAGGCCATGGGCGGTGGTGGAGGCGGTGGCGCGCATCACCTGATTGAGCCGATTCGCGGACACATACCCGTCATTCGCACGCAGCCCGTCGTTCCGCCGCAGATTCTGGTGATCGACCATCCCAAACTGGCAGCGCCGCCAGCGGTGGCGATGCCGCAGCAGGTGCGCTTGCCGAATAACGCAGCCATGCCGAACATGGGAATGCCCAACTCGCCCCAGATCGCGA
>JBAVUB010000435.1:0-7849 GCA_049696575.1 Acidobacteriaceae bacterium
GAAACCGAACCCATCCCCACCTACCTCTTCGCCTTCGCCGCCGGTCCCTTCGTCAACGTCCACCCGCAGCAAGGCATGCCCAACGTCTGGGTCCGCGCCTCCAAAGCCAAATCCGCCGAAACCGAAGTCCCCGCCGTCCAAACCACTGCCGCCCAGGGCATCAAATTTCTTTCCGATTACTTCGCGCAGCCCTTCCCCTTTCCGAAATACGAAATGGTCCTCATCCCCGGCTTCGCCTACGGCGGCATGGAGCACGCCGGCTGCACCTTTCTCCGCGAAGAGTCGGTCCTCTTCCGCACCGCGCCTACCGCCAATAATCGCCTCGCCCGCGACGCCGTCGTCCTCCACGAGCTCACCCACCAGTGGTTCGGCGACTTCGTCACCATGCGCTGGTTCGACGACCTCTGGCTCAAGGAAGGCTTCGCGCAGTACATGGCGTACAAAACCCTCGCCGCCCTGCGCCCCAATGACGACATCTGGCAGCACTTCTACCAATCCATCAAGCCCGCCGCTTACGCCATCGACGAAACCCAGGGCACCACGCCCATCTACCAGGAAATTCGTAACCTCGACAGTGCCAAATCCGCCTACGGAGCCATCGTCTATTCGAAAGCTCCCGGCGTCCTCCGCCAGCTCAACTACGTCATCGGCGACGACGCCTTCCGCCGCGGCCTCCAGCTCTATCTCGCCCAGCACAAATACTCGAACGCCACCTGGAGCGACCTCATCGCCGCCTTCCAGTCCGCATCCGGCCGCGACCTCACGCCGTGGGCCGATATGTGGATTCGCCATCGCGGCATGCCCCGCATCGACGCGTCCTTTACCTGCTCCAACTCACGCCTGACGTCGCTCCGCCTCGCCCAACACCCACTCCTCGGCGGCGCCGACCTCTGGCCCATCGCCACGGAAGTCCTCCTCGCCTACCCCGACGGCTCCACGCAAACTCTCCGCGCCGAACTCAACACCGCATCGGCCGAGATTCCGTTGAGCGCCGCTGCTGGCAACGCCTGCCCCGCATGGATCTTCCCCAACAACGACGACCACGCCTACGGCCTCTTCCTCCTCGACGCCAAATCCCGCGCCGCCGTCATCGAGCAAATCGCCGACAACAGTCCGGCCATGCGCGACCTCTTCCGCCGCACCTTGCTGTGGGGTTCCCTCTGGGACTCCGTCCGCCAGGTCGAGCTCGATCCCGCCGACTACGTCCGCCTCGCCCTCGGCGCCCTGCCCTACGAACCCGACGAGTCCCTGGCCGCGAGTCTCCTCGCCCGCACCCAAACCGCCGTCCATCATTACGTAAGCGCGCAAACCCAGCCCGAACTCCTCGCCCGCGCCGCAACCCTCGCCGCCGATCAAAGCAGCAGCAATCCCAGCCACGACCTCCGCATTGTCTGGTTCCGTTCGCTCGCCGGATTCGCAGCGCAGCCCGCCGGCCAGGTCGTCCTCAAAGATCTCCTCCAGGAAAAGCGCACCATCCCCGGCGTCGAGCTCCGCCAGCAGGATCGCTGGTCCCTCGTCACCGCCCTCATCGCCTACGGCGACCCCGACGCTGACTCCCTCTTCGCCGCCGAGCAAAAGCGCGATCCCTCCGGTGACGGCCTCAAATTCGCCTGGGTCGCCCAGGCCGCCCGCCCCGACACCGCCACCAAGCAGCGCTATTTCGCCGAATACCTCCACAACCCGCAGCGCTCCGAAGACTGGATCCAGTCCAGCCTCGGTGCCTTCAACTACTGGAACCAATCCGCCCTCACCGCCCCATACCTCGATCCAGCTCTCGAAGCCCTCCCCCAGGTCAAGCGCGACCGCAAAATCTTCTTCCTCGTCGCCTGGCTCGACGCCTTCATCGACGGCCAGCAATCCCAGGTTTCGCTTGAAACCGTCCAGCACTACTTAGCCACCGCGAACCCCGACCCCGACCTACGCCTAAAAATCCTCGAAGCAGTAGACGAGCTCAACCGCACCGTCCGCATCCGCGCCAAATATGTGAACTAACCTCGCAGAACCAGGCTGGAAGCGTTATATCTTTCGTGGTATATTGAAAATGAATTGGATCGTTGAAACTCTCGACCAAGGTCGTGGATGCAGAAGTGGAAGATTTGCCTGCCGACATGCGGGCCCGCCTTGCCCACATTGCAAGACTGATCGAAGAGATGGGTCTCGAACGTGTCGGTGAACCGCATCTGAAGCATCTCGACGGTCGGTTGTGGGAGATGCGGTTCAAGGGAAGAAGTGGGATCTCGCGGGCGCTTTACGTCGTCGCTCGAGGCCGGCGCGTCGTCATTGTCAGAGCCTTCATCAAGAAGACGCAGAAGACGCCCCGGCACGAAATCGATCTGGCCCTGACCCGCGCGAAAGCGATTCTCTGAGGATCAATATCGATGACGCACATCAGTGAAATGCACAAGAGATGGATAAAAGCCCCGAAGTATCGCAGAGCATATCAGGCTCTGGAAGATGAATTTGCGGTCGCGAAGGCCGTCATCGCGGCGCGCAACCGCGCCGGCCTTACGCAGAGTGAACTCGCCCGGAAAATGGGAACGACGCAGCCCGTAGTCGCGAGGATGGAAAGCGGGCGCGTCCAGCCCTCCTTGCAGAGTCTACAGCGTCTGGCAAAGGCAACGGGTTCCCGCCTCATGATTCGCTTTGAGCCCTGCTAGGCGCAGCATTCGGCCACCTCGTCATCCCCGGTTTTTGAAGGGGCACGGCTTTCAGCCGGGGATCCCGCCTTGCTCCTCACCCCACCACCGGCACCCAAACCTGCATCGAGCTCTCCTCCCGGTTATCCCACGCATAGTACGGAATCATCTTCAGCTCCGCCGGCTCCGTCCGCGCCACGGCAGCCCCCAAAACATACAGCGCGTCCGTCGCCTGCATCCCCTTCGCGCCCTCGTGCGTCAGCACCACCACGCCATCCAGCAAATCCGGCTTGAACTCCTCACTCATTCCCCCGCCCCGCTTCGCCACGTACAGCGGAAACGTCTTCGCATCGCTCTGCGCCTGGTCGAGCCCCTCCATGCAATACACCAGCGGTCCGCGCTCCATCGCCACCCGCCCAGTGTCTTCCGCCACCGCCGGATTCGCCGTCACCCTCCGCGGCGTCATGTCGAACGCCAGCTCCACCACCGTCTCCCTGCCCCACCGCCGCCGAATCGGCAAATACTCTCCCGCTCGCGCGCCCCCAACCTGCTCTCCCGCGACCCGAACACTCGACTCCCGCGACCACCCCGGCACCCGCACATACACCGTGAACTCCTCCGGCTGCTCCACCGCCACCGTCAGCCGCACCGCCCCTTCCCACGGATACTTCGTCTTCTGCGTCACCACGATCCCGTTCCCGCTCTCGAGCGCCCACGTCATCTCGGAGTTGTGGTAGAGGTGCACATACAGCCCGTCCTTCGCCGTCGAATAAAAATATCCCGGCAAACTCGCAAACGTCCGCTCCAGATTCGGCGGGCAACATGTCGTGTCGTACCACGGATTCCGTATCTTCTCGCCGCTCGCCGGATCGAATGCCAGCGGATTCCGATAGCAATACGTCTTCCCGTCCAGCGACATCCCGGAATTGATCCCGTTGTAGAGCGCCCGCTCCATCACATCGGCGAACCGCGCTTCGCCCGTCGCCGCCAGCATGCGCCAGTTCCACATCATGTTGCCGATCGCCGCGCAGCTCTCGCCATACGCCTGCGCATTCGGCAACTCATAGTCCTCGCCAAACGCCTCGCCCTCGCTGCGCGCCCCCACGCCTCCGGTCACGTACATCTGCGCCTGCGACAAATCCTTCCACAGCACTTCCAGCGTCTTCCAGTACGCCGGATCGCCCGTCTCCATGTAGTAGTCCGTCGCCCCGCAGCACGCGTACATCGCTCGCACCGCATGCCCCTGCAGCTTCGTCTTCGTCGTGAACGGCACCCCGCAGTTCATGTAGACGATCTCCCGCGGCTTCAGATCCGCCCGCGGATCGCCCTGCAAAATGTACCCCGCCAACTCCATGTACTTCCGCTCGCCCGTCGTCCGGTACAGCTCGATCAGCGCCATCTCGATCTCCGGATGCCCCGACACAATCGGCTTCTTGTCCGCGTCCGGCCCGAAATTCGGCAGGATGAACCCATCCACATACCGCATCCCCGCGTCCATCAGCGTCCGGTCGCCCGTCGCGCGGTAGTACGCAATCGCAGCCTGCAGCATGTGTCCCAGGCAATACAATTCGTGCCCGCGCTTCTGCGTCTCGATCGTCATCCGATCTTTCTTCCGCTCGTCCTGGTAGTACGTGTCGATGTAGCCGTTCGGCTCCTGGATCGCCACCACTTCCCGAATCGTCGTCTCCGCCGTGTGCCGCAGCGCCACATCGTTGTCCGATTGCAGCGCAAATCCCACCGCCTCCAGCCACTTGTAAATGTCGGAGTCGGAATACACCGGCCCCTTCTGCGGCGCGCTCGATCCGCCCGTCAGCCGCAGAAAATTATCCATGCGCCCGTGCTCCAGCAGCTCCTCGTGCATCGATGGGATACTCGACTCAACGTTCGTCGTCCGCCGCTTGGCCCAGAATCCGTCTTCGATCGTCACCGCCCGCACCGGAACATTCCGCAGCTTCGCATACGGCGAGTGCGCCAGATTCAGCACTCCCTGGTCGCGCCATCCCGGCGTCACAGCATTCGTAATAGGCTGATCGAATCCCCACCCGCCTGTAGCCGCCATCAAAGGCCGCGCCGCCGCCGTTCCTGCGGCAAGAGAAAGAAAGGTCCTTCTGGAAAGCCTGCGTCGTAACATAGAAACTCCAAAGGTCGAGCGCCCTCCATTGTAGGACAGGAAACGTTTTCCGCGCGCCCCGCCGTCACCCCCTCACTTCTTCCCCATCGCTTCGCCAACCTCAACCCCAAAAGCGGTATTATTTCCGTCATCAAGACTCAGAAAAACCACTGACCCCAGGCGACTGAGCGTTGTTGCCGGTTCGGAACCGATGTTCAGCCGCCCGTTTTGCAGTGACCGTCTTGCAGTGACCATTCCCCCTTGCCCCCCGCATCGGCTGGCATAAGGCAAACCCGGCCCCCCCGGGGCATAGAGGAGTTGCATGAACTGGAAATGGTTTTGGGCGGCTGCATGCTTATTGATCATCGGTGTGTCCTTCGCTGAGAGCGGCTATTTCACCGCCTTCCTGTGCGCCGCCGCGGCCCCGTTCGCGGTCTCGCTCGCCGTGCGCCGCAAAGTGTCGAAGTTGATGATGGCGAAATCCGCTGTGCAGCCCGCCACCGCCCTCGACGAGTCGGACTCGCCTGAGGTTCTGGCCACCACCACCCCTCGATTCCTTGCTTCCTCCGATTTCGCTCCCTCAGACGAACTGGTCGCCGTCCGCGAGTCGCTCGTCGCCCGTTCCCAGAGGCGTTTCTGGCGAGCCTTTCTCAGGGACGCCCTCGCCGGCGTCGGTTACTGCATCATTCCAGCGCTGGTGGCGTGGGCCTTCCGGCATAACCAGTCCGGCCTCGGAGCCTTGGTCGCGGGCGTGATTTTCATTTCACTGCTCCTGCGCCTGCTCTTCCATCGCAACCAGTTTCGTCCGGTAGAGGCCGATTTCAAGGGCGGAATGTTCACGGACTTCATCTTCGTCGTCATCCTGCGCGAGTTCTCACGCCCGCGCAACCTCCTGCCCATCGTCCTCTGCCTGGACCTCGTCTGCATCGTGACGCTCCTGCCCGACTGGGTGTCGGTGCTGGGGCTCCTGCTCGCCGTGGCCTTCCATTGTCTTCTTATGGGGTTCAGGATGCCGAAAACCGACCACAACGTCCGCCTCGTCATCCTCCGCGTCTTCGGCCTCAGGAAAAACGCTGTCTTCACCTTCGGCCGCCTGGTCCACTTCTGGGAGCACCTGGGCTCCTACTTCACCGTGGTCGACCCCTCCTTCCTCTCGTTCGAATATCGTCTGCTCTCAACCCGCATCGTCTTCGTCTTTTCCCTCTCGCTGCTGTTGATGTGGACTCTCGAATGGGCCGTCCGTTCAGCCTTCAAAGTTTCGCAGTATTCGCTCGCCGGCCTCCTCCTGGCCATCGGAGGCGCCGTGGCTTTCCTCATCGTCCTCGTTGCCGTGGAGTTCTTCAGGATCAAGCGAGCCTTTGTCAAAAGCGGCGCCGACCTCGAAACCAGGCTGCTGCGTCTCGAAAAAAATCCCCGCCGCTTCTCCGACCTCTCCTTCAAAGACATGCCCACCATGTGCTACGACAACACATGGAAGATGGCTGTCTCCGCCTTTGCCAAATCCTCCGACGTGGTCCTGATGGACCTGCGCGGCTTCTCCGAAGCCCGCAAAGGATGCGCCTACGAAATCGACTTCCTCCTCGATAACGTGCCCGTCGACCGCGTGGTCTTCCTGGTCGACGGCCACGCCGACCCCGGCTTAATCCACCAGTTCATCCTCGAGCGATGGCAGCGCCTGCGCATCACCTCGCCGAACCTGAAGCTGGAAGCCCCTGCCGTCCGCCTGTACCTCTCCACCGAACAGAACGAACGCGACGTGCAGGGCATCTTCGACCATCTCCTCGAGGCGGCGGTCTCCGGCGGACGCGCCCAGGCCGTACTCGGCGGCGCCATCGCACCACCCGCCACCATCAAATACAAAAATTTCGAGGACATGCCCCTCTCCCGGTTGAGCCTCGAACTCCACAACGGCACCCGGTTCGTGCAGTACGAATACTGCATTTCCCTCGGGACCTCCTCCTTCCATCGCCAGTCGCGCGTCCACCTTCTCCAACCGGGACAATCTCGGCGAAAGCGCGGCCTCCACTTCACCGTGTTGACGTTCTTCCTCGGATGGTGGGGCATCCCCTTTGGCCCCATCCTGACCGTCAAGTGCATCTACAGGAATTGCGCCGGCGGCATCGATCTCACCGGGAAAGTTGCATCCTTCGTCGCCAGTCAGGAAGATTGCGTCAGGGCCTGGACCACCGAGCGCTCAGCCTCCTGAGCGTGCGTGGCCCATTCAGCCCGAACAGCGGCCCCAGTGCGGCGCTACCGGCCACCAGCTACACGCTACCGGCTCCCGGCTGTCTTCTTCCGCTTCGCCGCCAGCCGCACCCAATACTGAAATTCATCCGCATACAGCTCCCCATCCAGATCCGCCACCCGCTGTTGCAGCCGCGCCTGCGCATCCCCGATCGCCTTGTTGTAGATCGCCGGCCCAACCTCCTCCAGAAAGAAATCCAGCAGCAGCCCGGCCCGCAAATCCCCAATCGGCTCGCGAATCTCCTCCTCGAAATACTTCTTCACCGACGCAATCGCGTCCGCCCTCGCCTGTTTCGCCAGCTCCATCGTGACCATCGTTCCCGCCTCCCTGCGGTGCGATTACGTCCGAACCCTGCTCTCCCGAGAGTGTCCGGCGCAGCTCTGCGCTGTACTTCCGAGCAGCGATCAACGCCGCTAGCCGCGAAATGCCTGGTAGGCCATGAACCGGTCGCCAGGAATCAGGTTCATCGTCTTGACCGTGCCATAGCCAGCCTGCCGCAACTGGCCGACCAGTTCATCTTCCCCTGGCAACCGCCCCGCGCCGCGCGTCGCCGCGCCCCACAGATTCAGCGCCTCTGTGGCCAGGCTGCCTCCCTGGCTGCACGTCGTCAATACCAGAAATCCGCCCGGCTTCAGAAACCTTCCGATGTGTTCGAGCAACGCCACGCGCTCTTCCACGCGGAAGTAGTAAATGTTGTTGTATAGCGTCGCAATGTCGAACCGTTCGCCCGCCACCATCGCGCGAATGTCGCCCTCCTCGACCTTGACCCGCTCCTCCAGCCCCCAATCGCGAAGATTCGCCCGCGCCCCTGCAGCCACGGCCGGCTGCAGCTCCACGCCCAGCGCCGTCAGCGTGGGA
>JBAVUB010000436.1:0-3379 GCA_049696575.1 Acidobacteriaceae bacterium
GACCGGCAAACCCGCCCCCGAAGAAGAAATGCTCCGCGTCGTCATCCACGCCCTCCGCCAGGAATCCGCCAAAGACTCCGCCAAAGACCGCACCCCGTAGTCTGTCATCCTGAGCGCAGCGAAGGACCTCGCGGTTGTTTTTGGTTTGTCGTAGCGAGCGAATGCGATGGCCTGTCACATTCAGAAGTCCGCCAAAGAACGGCAGTAGACCTTCCCACGGCCCCAGCTGCTGAACAAAAAAGAGGGAGCACGTCCACCCATGCGAAACCTATTGTCCGCGCTGTTGATCCTCGCAACCGCCTGCACCCTGCCCGCGCAAACCCATCCTTCTTCCTGGGATAACTTGAACGCCCTCCACCCCGGCCAGAGAATTCAAATCGTCGATGCAACCTCGCAGAAGCACTCCGGTGCGTTCGTCAGTGTCTCCGGCACCGCAATCGTGCTCACCCAATCCAACGGCGACCAGACCCTGCAGAAACAGGACGTCCGCAGCGTCCAGCTCGCAAAGGGCGGCCACCACCTGCGCAACGCTCTCATCGGAGCCGGCATCGGCGCCGGTGCGGGAGCAGGCATCACCGCTGCTGCATGGGAGTCCCACGGATTCCTCGGCAGCAAAGGAGCCGGCGCCGCAGTCGGCGCCGTCATCGGTGGCATTTCTGGCGCCATCATCGGAGCCGTCCTGCCCTCCCACAACACCCTCTACCGCGCCAGTTCACACTAACCCGCCGCGACTACTGGCGGCCGCCGGCTATCCGCCAGCCTGTTGCCTACTGCCTGTGGCCTGCTTCCTCACCTGTTCCCTGCTTCTTCACGTACGCGATGATCTGCCACCGCTCCGGTTCCGGCAGCCCGCTCCACGATGGCATCCCGTGACGCAGGTCCCCGTTGCGCAGCAGCCAGAACAGTTCGCCGTCCGTCGCTCCCTGCACAATCGGATCCCGCAGGGAAGGCTTGCCCCGCCTTCCCGTCAGATTCTCGCCATGACATGAGGCGCAGTGGTCGCCATACAACCGCCCGCCCGCAGCCACCGCGTCCGCCTGCCCTTGATAGGGATTCACCCGCGCCCGATCCGCCGCCGGGACCCGCGAAAACCAGCTCTGGCTCACCGTAGCGCCGGCCGCAAGCCATGCAAGGCCTAGTGTCAGTCCAGCTATCTTCCTCAGTCGCATCCCTAATTCGCCTTTCCGCCGCGGCGAAAGCGGCCGAAGAATTGCTGTAACTCATACGTTGCCGAAACTCGCCACAGCACGCCCATGCTGTTGCCGTTCAATCCAAAATTCGGCGAGAACCGCAGCGTTGGTCCCCGCGGAATTTCGATCCCCACCGTCGGCCCCACGTAGTGCGAGGTGTCGTGCAGCCCGAAGCTGTCCGTCGTCCCCAGGCCTCCGTACATCTCTGCCCCCGCCGAAATGTTTTCCGCGCAGAACGTGCATTCATGCGCCGAAGCCCGTAGCGACAGCGGCCGGCTCGCCGCCACCGCGTAGCCAAACTCCCAGGGATCGCTCGCGCTCATGTTCTTCTCCGAAACGAAGTTCTCCGCAAAGTTCCATCCCTTCGCGTTGCTCGACAAAATCAGCTTCATCTCCATCTCCCGCTGCACATCGCTGCGCGCCTCCGCATTCGTCGCCCTCAGGTCCGCCACGCCGTCGTTGCCCACCACTTCCAGAAAGGCTCGATCCGCCGTGTTGATGTCCTCATACTCGAAATACAAAACCGGATTGACCCGGTGCTCCTCCAGCAGCGGCCGAAACCGGTTCTCCCAACGGAAGCCCACGAAGTCCGTGCTGTCGTTCGCCGTCGTCTGCCCGCTCAGATACACCTCCGTCGTCCACCACGCCTTCGCCCCGTACTCAAACTCCACCGTCGCCCCGCCAAATCCATTCACCCCCTTCGGCGTTGCCCCTGTGCCCTTCAGCTCCAGTTCCAGGTTTCCCGGCTCTTCCAGCGCGTGCGAATACGTCACGAAATACGGAGGCTCCTGCGCATCGCAAACCCTGCTTGCCGGCGCCAGCAGCGCCGCTGCCAGCCCCACAACGAAGCCCCATTTCCAATGTCCAAAAGCTCTCTTCACAGCCTTCCCTCAATATGCGATCTATTTAGTCCTATTTACGCCCACACGCACGGATCCCCTATGTGATCCACGTCACACTCCTCAAAAGCTCCTTGGTTTCAGGAGCTCAGACCAGAAGATGAACGACTCGTCATCTTCCCCAACCGCAATATACGACAACTTTAGTCCTATTTCCACCTGCAGCTTTGTAATTCTTCAGTCGCACCTGAACACCGCTCTTCGCCAGCTACCAGCCAGGCTGTTGCCTGTTGCCTACTGCCTGTCGCCTGCCTCACCCACCAGCGCCCCGTACACCGCCGCATGGCTCTTATAAAGCAGCGTGTGATTGTCGCTCCCGTGCATCCGCTGGATCATCGCCACAAACACCACATCGTTCGTCGGATCCACCCAGAACCATGTTCCCGCCGCGCCATCCCAGAAAAACGTCCCCTTCCCATCCGGCAGCCCCGCCGCCGCCGGATCGAACACCACCGCGCAGTTGAACCCATACCCAAACCCCGCCCGCATCACATGCTGCCCAATCCCCCATTCCCCCGTCAGCAACTCTGCCGGCAGATGATTCGACGTCATCAGCTTCACCGTCGCCGGCGCCAGCACCCGCTTCCCGTCGATCTCTCCGCCGTTCGCCAGCATCTGCGCAAACCGGTAATAATCCTCCGCCGTCGACACCAAACCCCCGCCCCCTGACGGCATCGTCGGCTCCGTCGCATAATCCGTCGGCGCTCCTCCGCCTGCCTGCGTCGGCGTCAGATGCTCCTCCATATCCGCGCTGTAATTCGTCGCAAACCGCGCCCGCTTCTCCTCGGGAACAAAGAACCCCGCGTCCTTCATCCCCGCCGGCTCGAAAATATGCTCCCGCATAAACTGCGGCAGCGTCTCCCCGCTCAGCTTCTCGACGATATATCCCTCGATATCCATCGACGCCGAATACATCCATCCCTTCCCCGGCTGATAATTCAGCGGCAGCTTCGCCATCTTCTCGACGAATTCCTGCAGGCTCGTCGACTGCATCGGCTTCACGTTCTGGTACAGCGCATCCACCGGCCCGTGCCCGTTTCCGTACGAGAATCCCGCCGAGTGCGACATCAGTTCCGCCATCGTCGGCGCGTGCGTCGGATCCACCAGCACCATCTTCCCGTCCTTATCGAACCCCGCGAAAACCCTCAGCCCCTTGAACTCCGGAACATACTTCGCGATCGGATCCTGCGGCAACGAAAACGCGGTTCAGATTGCCCCTATTGCCCACGGCCACGCCTATTACAACCAAAGCGTCCCAACGGGAGTGATCCCCGTCGATCTGTTTAAGGC
>JBAVUB010000437.1:0-21412 GCA_049696575.1 Acidobacteriaceae bacterium
GCGCGATTGGCGTGGGGCTGGCCGCGGGGGCGGTGCGTGCGGCGCTCCATCTGCTGCCCGATTCGCTGCCCCGCGTTGATGCGATCGCGATGGATCCGGTGGTGATGATTTTTGCGCTCCTGCTGGCGCTGGCTACGGGAGCACTGTGCAGCGTGGCTCCGGCGTTTGCGGCCACGCGCACGAGCGTGATCGAGAATCTGAAGGAAGGCGCGAGAAGCGGGACTGGCGCGGCGAGCCATGCGTGGCTGCGGTCGTTCCTGGTGGTGACGGAGATTGCGATTGCGTTGGTGCTGTTGACGACCGCAGGGGTGTTTCTGCGCAGCTATCGCAGGATGTTGGCGGTCGATCCGGGGTTCCGGCCGGAGAACGTTCTGGTGGCCAGCTATCAGCTGCCGCTGCGGCAGTACTCGACGCAAACGTCGGCCGACAATTTCGATCGCGCGGTGATCGACCGGCTTGCGGGCAAACCGGGGATTGTGGCCGCAGGAATCACCAATTCGCTGCCAAGCGCGAACAGCGGAGGGCTCGCCGCATACACAGTCGAGGGCAGGCCCGCCGCCGGGTGGAAATTGACCTTCGCGGCCTTTGCGCTGACCTATGGCGACTACTTTCGCGCAATGGGGATTCCGCTGCTGGAGGGCCGGTACTTCACCACGGAGGATCGGGCAGGCGCGCCGCTGGTGGTGATCGTGAACCAATCGATGGCGAAGCATTGCTGGCCGGGCGAGCCCGCGGTGGGCAAGCGCCTGCACGTGGGGAATCCGCATAAGGGGTTGCCGTGGGCCACGGTGGTGGGCGTTGTCGCCGACACGACGCTGGGCCCACGCGACCAACCCGCCGCGGACCAGTGGTATATCCCGGCGGAGCAACCGGCAGTCATCTTCGGGGCAAACGCGCAGGACAGCCTGATCCAGCCGGCGGGCGGGTTCATCACGCTGCGCTCGTCGCTCGCGCCGGAGCAGATGACGCAGGTGCTGCGCTCGGCGGTGGCGGAGGTCGATCCGCTGCTGGCGCTCGATCAGGTGAGGACGATGGAGGAAGCAATGGCGGATGTTGAAGCGCCGCGGCGCTTCAACACGGACTTGATGACGAGCTTTGCCGCAGCTGGTTTGCTGCTGGCGCTGACGGGAATCTATGCGGTGGTGGCGTTCTCGGTGACGATGCGTACGCGGGAGATTGCCATTCGCATGGCGTTGGGTGCGCAGCGCTCGAGCATCGCGAGGATGGTGCTGGTTTCAGGGATGAAACTGGCGCTGCTGGGATGCGGCCTGGGCGTACTGGGCTCGCTGGCCGTGTCGCGGCTGGTGGGCTCATTCCTGTTCGGAGTGAGCGCGGCGGACCCGCTGGTCTACGTCGCGACGACACTCACCATGATTCTGGTAGCGATCCTGGCGTCGGCGCTTCCCGCGAACCGCGCGGCGAGCGCGGACCCGGTGGAGGCTCTGCGGTTGAGTTGAGGCCGGTTCCTTTGCGGGCGGTCAGCGGAGGCGCAGGCCGCTCATGCGTTCTGCTTCCAGATCGGTCTTGCCCCATGGGGAGACTTTGGACCGCTCCTCGCTTTCCTCGGCGTTCTTCTTCGCGCTCAACAGGCGAAACTCGAAGAACCCCAGACCAAAGATGGCGAGGCTCTGCAGAATCTGAAAGCCGTTCGGGCCGACTCTTCCCTGGTTGTCCGCTCCGAGGGGCGTGCTCAGCCAGTTGGGCAGGAATGGCGTGATGTACATACCCATCCTGACGATGACGACGAGCGCGGCCAGGGCGAGCGCATGGATGAGGAGGATTTCGGTGAGCGGTTTCTTCTCGTCCCCCGAAAACAGCTCGAGGCCACGCCGCCGGAGGGCGTTGCCGAAGACGAGGACGGTGAAGCTGGCGCAAATGGCGGCGTCCATGCCGAACGGGAACTGGCGGAGCGATCCGTAGACCAGGGTAAAGGCCATCACGGCTGCGAAGCCGATCATTTTGCGCTGGAAGTATCTCATTGCGGGTCGTGCCTCGAATCTTTCGAGAGATGCGGGATGAATCAGGCGCAGTGTAGCTCCGGGGTTTTGGGGGTGGGCATGCCCTAAAGGTGGTGTTTGAAGGGAGGATGGTGTGAGTGACCACAGAGTGAAGAACAAGATCAGGGCTTAGGCACATAGCGGCGGCCGACGATTTGGTACGTGCCGGAGAGGACGCGGGCGATCGCTTCGGAATAGGCGATGTGTTCCTGCTCAAGGATGCGAGCGCCGAGCGAATGCGGGTCGTCGGTGGGAAGGACCGGAACGGAACGCTGCAGGACGATGGCGCCGTGGTCGAGCTGCTCGTCGACAAAGTGGACGGTGCAGCCGGTGACCTGGACGCCGTATTCGAAGGCCTGAGATTGGGCGTCAAGACCGGCAAACGCGGGCAGCAGCGAAGGGTGGATGTTGAGGATGCGCTGTGGAAAGGCTTGAACGAATCCCGGCGAAAGCAGGCGCATGTAGCCGGCGAGACAAACGAGGTCGACGTTGTGGGCCTTGAGGGTGGCGATGATTTCCTGATCGTGCTCGGCGCGCTTGCGGCCGTTGGCTTCGATGGCGACGGCGTTGAGGCCTCGCTCGCGGGCTGCGGCGAGGCCCGGCGCGGCGGCTGAATTCGAGATGATGATCGCGATTTGGGCGTCGGGAATCTTGCCGGAAGCTATGGCGTCAGCAATGGCGAGGAAGTTAGAGCCGCGTCCGGAAAGGAGAATGCCGAGGCTGGCCGGATGGGCGGACGCCTTCGGCACTTGAACCCCTGCGTCGCTGGAATGAAGCGAGGAGTTCTTCAGCTCTGAGTCAGGCATAGAAGACGCGGCGCTCGCCTTTGACGATGCGACCAATGACGTAGCACTTCTCGCCGGCGCGATCGAGCATGGATTTGCAGCGTTTGAAGCGTTCGGCGGGAATCGAGGCGATGAGGCCGATGCCCATATTGAAGGTACGGAGCATTTCGTCCTGCTCGACGTTGCCGAGCTGTTGCAGGTGCTCGAAGATGGGCAGCACCGGCCAACTGCCGAGCTCGACGTGGGCGGAAACGTTTTTGGGCAGGATGCGCGGCAGGTTTTCTGTGATTCCGCCGCCCGTGATGTGCGCGATGCCGCTGGCGTAGTCGCTGGCCGTGAGTTTTTTGATCAGGCTCAGGTAGCTGCGGTGCGTTTTCATCAGCGCGGCTCCGGCTTTTTCTTTGAGGGCGTTCACGTACTGGTCAGGCTTGTACTTTGCCACTTCGAAGAAGAGCTTGCGCGCGAGCGAGTAACCGTTGGTGTGCAGGCCGGTCGAAGGAAAGCCGAGAAGGACGTCGCCCGTACGGATTTTCGCTCCGGTGATCAGTTTGGCTCGCTCGACGACGCCAACGATGAAGCCAGCCAGATCGTATTCGCCGTCGGCGTAGAAGCCAGGCATTTGCGCGGTTTCGCCGCCGATGAGCGCGCAGCCGTTGGCGCGACAGGCGTCGGAAAGGCCGGAAACGACTTTCTCGGCGATCTCGCCGTCGAGGCGACCGGTTGCGAGATAGTCGAGGAAGAAAAGCGGCGTTGCGCCCTGCACGGCGACGTCGTTGACGCAGTGGTTGACGAGATCAGCGCCGACGGTGTGGTGAACGCCGAGTTGGAAAGCAAGCTTGAGCTTGGTGCCGACTCCATCGGCGCTCGAAACCAGGACTGGTTCTTCGTATTTGCCGTCGAGGCGAAAGAGCCCGCCAAAGCCGCCGATTTCACCGAGCACATTGCGCGTGAAGGTGCGCTGCGCGAGATATTTGATGCGCTGCTTGGCGCGATTGCCGGCAGCGATGTCTACGCCGGAGTCAGCGTATGTGGCTGGCGTTGCAGCGGGCTTCCGCTGCGGAGGAGAGTTGGAATCAGGCGCAGGCATTGCCGGAATCGTGTTTCGTGAGAAGCCCCAGTGTACGCGGTCTGGGTGTGGGTTTGAGCAGGAATTGGCGAGCAAAAAAGAGCAAAAAGCGAGCGAACTGTCAGCCTGCTTCGAGCGAACGCCGAGCGGACGACAGCAAGAAGCGGGCCAACAGCGGGCGACCTTCGAGCGAACATCCCGCATTCGGCGTGGAATGCGGGACCAATGGAAACTGTGAGCCGGATTAAGCGGCTGCGGGTTTGAGGGCTGCTTTGGCCTGGCTGACGAGCGCGGTGAAAGCGGCTGCATCGTTGACGGCGAGGTCGGCAAGGATTTTGCGATCGAGCTCGACGCCGGCTTTTTTGAGGCCGTGGATGAGCTGCGAGTAGGCGATGCCGTTGGCCTTGGCTGCGGCATTGACGCGGACGATCCAAAGAGAGCGGAACTGGCGCTTCTTCTGCTTGCGTCCGCTGTAAGCGAACTTCATGCCGCGCTCGACGGCTTCCTGAGCTGCCTGGTAGAGCTTGGATTTGGTGAGGAAGTAGCCGCTGGCGCGCTTCAGGATTTTCTTGCGGCGGTCGCTGCGTTTGGTTCCACGTTTGACGCGTGGCATGCGAGTTTTCTCCTTGATGTGAGGCGGTTCAGCGGCTGGAGGCGGGAAAAACCTCTTCACTCGCTCTGAGTACCCGATCCACTCTCAGCTTGCGCTGAGGGAGCCTTGCGGCCCGGAAAGATCAGGCGTAGGGAATCATGCGGGCCACCTTTTTGTGGTCGGCGTCGGAAACCAGGCAGCTATGGGCCAGCTTGCGCTTGGTTTTCGTCTCCTTCGACGTGAGGATGTGCCGCATTTTGGCCTGGCCGCGCAAGAATTTGCCCGAGCCAGTCTTTTTGAAGCGCTTGGCTGCGCCCCTGTGCGTCTTGAGTTTGGGCATAGTTATCCTGTTACGAAAAGCGTAAGAACAGCAGCTTTAAGTATAGGGGATTGGGCGGCGCTGAGTCCACTGGCAGGCAGCAGCCAGCGGGCCAGTTAGATAGCAGAGGTCCGCTGTCAGCGAGCCCTTAATCGTCGTCGTCCTTCTTTACTCCATGCGGATGCGTCAGCATCCACGGCACCGGTTTGTCGCCCATCGCGTTCTTCCAGAGAATCACGTTCAGCTTCACCGGATCGGCGCGATCCTCATGCCGGAAATCCATCTTGGACGATTCCTTCGCGCCTTGGGCTTTCGGCGCGTTCGCGGTGAAGATCAGCCCGTTGTCGCGATTCCGATAATCCGCGCTGAATGCCGGCTGATCGCCATTGCCGCTGAATTCCGGAGCCATCAGCGGCGCAAACGCGTCGTTGTTGTTCATCGGAGGGCAGCCCAGCAGCGTCAGCATGGTGTGCACGGTGCTCACCGTCGTGTAGAAAGTGTGATCCACAAAGGGGGTCGGATTGTGCGGAGAGTATCTGCTCACCACCAACGCAATCGAGCGGTGCGCGTCCACGTGATCGGCGCCATCCTGCGCGTCGTCTTCCAGAACGAAGAACGCCGTTGAATCCCAGTACGGACTGTGTGACACCGCATCCACGGCGCGCCCTACAGCCAGATCGTTGTCGGCCACCGAAGCCTTCGGCGTCGGCGATCCGGGACGCGTGCCTGCGGTGTGATCGTTCGGCAGCCGCAGCATCACAAACGCAGGCATCGTGTCATGCCCTGCCTTCAAATCCGCAACCCACTTGTTGAAGCGCACAAGAAACTCATTCACCCGCAGCTGGTCCGGAAAGCTCAGCTCGAAATCCGGGTATTCCGGATCGAAATGCCCTTCCAGCTCCGGCTTCGTCGCAACATTCTTGTAGATCAGCGGAATCGCCCACGGATAAGGACTCGTTCCGCCACCATAATTTGCCGGAATCGCATCGCCCTTGTGAATGAAAGCGTGCGCGCAGTAGTGCTTGCCTTCCGGCGTTCCGCTTTGTTCCGGTAACTTCGCCGGCCGCGCAGCCAGCGAATCGTCGCAGAACTCCGTCGAAATAAATTCGCCAAAGTGATAGAGCGATTTGTGACTACGCGCCAGATCGGTCCACAAATAGCCGCTGCCTGGCTCATCGATATCCGGGATGTGCTCGAGCAGCGGATAGCCACCCTCCACGACGCCCTCAAAATCGTACGGCCGTTCGTGCCCGCGATAGTCGACCTGCCACGTGCGCTCGTTGTAGTCGCTGTCAATGCCCGCTGTCGACCACACGTGCCCATCGCCCGAAACTTCGCCCGAATCGTAGAAGTTGTCGAGCACGCCGAACTGCCGCGCCAGAGCATGCACATTCGGCGTGATCTTCTCGCCATACATGGTCAGTGACGGATCGCCATCACCAGCGCCAAGATCGCCGAGCAGCTGATCGTAGGTGCGGTTCTCTCGGATGATGTAGATCACGTGCTTAATTTTGTCGCCGCCGCCCTGGAACTCAATCTTCTTCTGTGCTGCGTACATCAGATTGCTCTCGAGCACCTGCTGCGTCAGGTCCTTCAGGTGGCTTTTCGCCTGATCTACGTCGATCGTCGCCAGCGATCCATGCAGCATCGTCGCAATGTAGGTGCGCGGACTGTCCAGCCGATGGGTGGGATGCGCCGATGGACTCGGCGCCTTCGGTTGCGGCGCGTTGTTCGGCCCTGTGCCTTTGCCCTTTCCGGCCGCCACGTAAAGATGATTGCCGTCCACAGCCAGCGCCGTTGGATACCACTCCGTCGGAATGAAACCGTTGGGAATCACACGCCCATTGACCTTCGCCGCAGCATGCAGATCGAACACCGCAACCGCATTCGAGCCCGAATTGGCCGCGTACAGCGTCGCTCCATCATCCGAAACAGCCACTGCATCCGGCATCGATCCGAAAAACGCCTGCCCTGGAAGCCGCGTGTCATACAGCGCCGACAAGCGCATCGTCGCGCCGGAGACGTGTACCGCTGCCACCGCGTCTCGATTCGCCAGCGCCACGTAAAGCGTATTTTCGTCGGGGCTCAGCGCCATCGCGATCGGGTGCGAACTGGGCGAGGTGGGCCGCAGGGGCGCCAGCAGCGGCAATTGCTGCACAACCTTCCCGTTTCGCACATCGATTTCCGCGACCGCCGATCCATTCCACAGCGCAACCCACGCGCGGCGTCCATCGCGGCTCGCAATCACCGCTATCGGATAGGTTGTCGGAATCGTCGGCCCTGTCGAAAAGTCGAAGCGCTTCTCCAGCTTCCCGCTCGCCACATCGAGCAGCAGAACATCGTCGGAGTATTCATCCGCAACCAACAGCTTTTCGGCGCCATCCGCACCTTCCACTACGGCGATTCCCGCCGGCGCCGGAATCGCCTTGTCTTCCGCCAGCTGCATTTCTCCATGACGCTGCGTTTTTCCCGCCGGCAGCTCGCGGAGCGGAACCGGAATCGTGCCTTCCGGCGTCAGCGTATCCGGGCTCGATCCGCCAGGCGTGAATTTGTAAACCGCGATGGCGTTGCCCGTCTGATCTTCTTTCCCGCCTTCCGGCGCGCTGATCGAATCGAAGCTGACATATAGGTGCGAGCCATCTGCCGAGAACGCGATTCCGGAATAGTAGGTTTGCGGCGCCAGGATTTCCGTCCGCGGTTCCGGGTAATCGGTCAGCTTGCCCGTTCCGATGTCGAGAATCGCAATGGACTGTTCGTAATTCGATTCGAAGGTTCCGAACCCGGCATTCACCAGCGCCAGATAATGATGATCAGGCGACCACGCCGCAGCCATCGGCAGGCTGTTCAGCGCCTGCGGCTCGCCTGGCACGGGGCCGATGATTTCCTTGCTGGAGGGCAGGTGCACGGTCTGTGCACTGCAGTAACCCATCGTAAGGCACAGAAGCACAACGCAGGCGGCACGCACAGTTTGAGCACTCATCGCGTTTTATCGTCTCCGGATTGGATTAACACGGCGTGAAGGCGAACTCGATCCCATGCGACCGAACGCACCTTGGGCAGCAGCATATTGCCCAGAGTTCTGCCTTACAAAAGTGTTACATCAACTCTGCGCTTCCGGCTGCTACGGTTGGGGAAAGCGACAAAATTCACCAACTTACTTTTCCCGGAAAAAGACCCTTCTCATGCCCCCCGAAATCCTCGTCGAAGATCCCGTTGAAGTCCAGCATTCCACTCTTGTCGCCGCCAGCACCGTTGCGCCGCCCGTTGCCAGCCCAGCCGTCCAGTCCCTGCCGCGCGAAAATCCGTCAGGGATGCCGAAGCTCGGTTACAAAGCCCAGGCAGAGAAGGGACCCAACTGGTTCACCACCAGCTTCATGATCCTTTTCCATGCTGGCGCCATCGCCGCGCTCTTCATGTTCAGCTGGAAGGCCCTCATCTGCGCGCTGGTCCTGTGGGTTCTGGCCACCAATGTCGGCATCGGCATGTGCTATCACCGCCTGCTCACGCATCGCGGTTATCGCGTTCCCAAATGGCTGGAATACATACTCGCCGTCTGCGGAACCATGGCGCTCGAAGGCGGACCGATTTTCTGGGTCTCGTTGCATCGCGTCCATCACCAACTCTCTGACCACGAAGGCGACCCGCACACCCCGCATGAAGGCGGATGGTGGGCTCACGTCGGCTGGATTCTCATCGGCGATTCGCTCAACTCCGAAACCGATACTCTGGCGCGCTACGTCCCGGACCTTACCCGCGACCGTTTCTACCGCTGGCTGAGCAAGTATCACTGGGTTCCGCTGGCCACCGTTGGTGTGGCGCTCTACTTCATCGGTGGCTGGTCCTGCGTCATGTGGGGCATTTTCCTCCGCACCACGCTCGGCCTTCACGCTACCTGGCTCGTCAATTCCGCAACCCACATGTGGGGATCGCGCCGCTTCCAGACGCGCGACGATTCCCGCAACAACTGGTGGGTCGCGCTGATCACCGGCGGCGAAGGCTGGCACAACAACCACCATGCGCACCCGGTTTCCGCGCGCCACGGCCTCAAGTGGTACGAAGTCGATATCAACTACTGGGGCATCTGGCTCCTCAAGAAGGTCGGCCTCGCCCGCGAAATCAAAACCGCGCAGTATGATCCGGCCAACCCGCGTCCTGCCGGAGTAGCTTAGCCACCAGCACAACTGCGAGAATAAAGGCGCCCGCGCGGTTGTTCCGTGGCGGGCGCTTTGCCTTTTATCCCATGCGCCTGAGCGGACGAAGACGGAACATGGTGCTCTTCACGCTGCTCGGCGTGTGCCTCGTCGGCGTGGCCGTCGCGCTCAACGTCAGCTGGATTCTCCTTAACTGGCGTCGCATCGTCCCGATGGCGCTGGGGATTCCGTTTTTCGCGCTCCTCATCGTCGGCGTGGCCCTCAACACCATCTTCCTGGTGCGTGAAGTCCGCCGCAACGAACGCCATGACGCTTTTCTCAGCGCGGTCACCCACGAGCTGAAGACGCCCATCGCGTCCATCCATCTCTATCTCGAAACTCTGCAGCGCCGTCAGCTCGACGACGCTCAGCGCGGCGAGTTCTACACGCGCATGCTTGCCGACAGCGACCGCCTGCTGGCCACCGTCGAGCAGGTGCTGAAAGCCGGCGAAGTCGGGCAGCGGTCGCGTTCTCACGTCCGCGTCTCGATCGACATGCGTGCCCTCGTCGAGGAATGCGTGCGCATCACTCTCCTGCGTAACCATCTCGAAGACAATGCCATCGCCCTTAGCGTGGAAGAAACTTCGCTTCCCATGATGGTGCGCGGCGACCCCGACGAACTGCAGACCGCCCTGCTCAACGTCCTCGCCAACGCGGTTAAATATTCGCCCGACGGCGCCAACGTCACGGTGGCCCTCAGCGTCGAAAAGGACGCCTGGGTGCGGGTCAGCGTCACCGATCGTGGCATCGGCATTCCTGCCCCGCACCTCAAGCGCATCTTCCGCCGCTTCTATCGCGTTCCCAGCCGCAACGTACTCCGCACCAAGGGCACCGGACTCGGCCTTTATCTGGTTCGCACCATCGCGCGCCAGCATGGCGGCGACGCGACTGCCCTAAGCGCCGGCGAAGGTCGCGGCTCGACCGTAAGCCTGCAGCTTCCGCGTATTTTGACCCCTGTCCTGGAGCAGGACTGAAACATGGCGCGCATTTTGATCGTCGAAGATGAAAGCAATCTCGCGCAGGGGCTGCTCTTCAACCTCAAAGCCGAGGGCCACGAGGTCCGTGTCGAAGCAGAAGGCGAGTCTGCCCTCGAAACCATTCGTCGCGAGCCCTTCGATGCCGTGATTCTCGACGTGATGCTTCCCGGCAAAGACGGTTTCGAAGTGGCCTCGACTCTTCGTGCTGACGGGAATTACATTCCTGTGCTGATGCTCACCGCGCGTTCCCGCTCCGAAGACGTTCTCAAAGGCTTCGCTGCCGGCGCCGACGACTATCTTCCCAAGCCATTCGAACTTTCTGTTCTGCTGGCTCGCCTGAATGCGCTCCTGCGCCGGATGCAATGGCCGCACGGCGCCGAAAAGGGCGATGCCGCCCCCGATGAAATGACGGAATTCTCATTTGCCGGACTGCGCATTGACTTCGACGCGCTGGAACTGCATGCGCCGGGTCGCACCGTTCGTCTAACCCTGATGGAGGCCGACCTGCTGCGCTATCTCACCCGCAACCGCGAACGCATCGTCTCCCGCAAGGAGCTGCTGGAGCAGGTATGGCACGTGCGCGAGGACACCGACACCCGCGCCATCGACAATTTCATCGTGCGGCTGCGCCGCTACATCGAGGAAGACCCCGCAGCGCCAAAGCATCTGCAGACCGTGCGTGGCGTCGGTTACCGCTTCATGCCCAATCCGGACTAGTATGAGTCCGCGCCGTCATTGCCGCATCTACCAACTACGGGGGAAATCATGCGGGAAGTAACGCTTCGCATCGAGAACATGCACTGCGGAGCTTGTGTGCGCCGCGTGACCCAGGCTCTCGAAAAAGTCGATGGCGTGCAGGTTGGCGAGGTTCGCATCGGCGCGGCGCGCGTCCAGGCGCGAGACGACGTCCGCGAAGGCACCCTGGTCAGTGCCGTGGAGAAGGCTGGATACCCAGCGCTGGTCGAACCATAAGCTTGGTGACGGAATGCCCGCAACGGACGTAGAGAAAACCGACAAGGCGACCGCTCCGGCGGCAGCGCCCCAGCTCACGGTCACTCTGCCCGTCATCGGCATGACCTGCGCTGCCTGCCAAAGTCACGTCGAGCGCGCCCTGCGTTCCACCGCCGGAGTCAACGAGGCTTCCGTCAACCTCCTTGCCAATTCGGCCCGCGTTCGCTTCGATCCCGCAATCGTCCAACCGGAAGACCTCATCGCCTCGATACGCGAGGCCGGCTACGACGCTGTGCTCCCCGACGAAGCATCTGCCGCCGCCAATGAAACCGCAGCCGACGAAGGCTCTTTGCGCGCCAAAGCCTTCTTCACGCTCGCCGGCGGCATTCTCGTGTTGCTGCTCATGAACGCGCAGCACTGGCTCGCGCCCATCTCTCCCGTCCTGTTCGCGGTTTCTCCGCGCACCCTCCAGTACGTGATGCTGGCCATCACGCTCGCCGGCATGGTCTGGGGCGGCGGCATCGTTTATCGCCAGGCCTGGACCGCGGCCATCCACGGCGCCACCAACATGAACACCCTCGTCGCTCTGGGCACCGGCGCCGCGCTCGCGTATTCGCTCGCCGCTACCACCATGCCCGGCGTCTTCCGCCGCCACGGCCTCCACGCAGACGTCTACTATGACGCGGTCCTCCTCATTCTCGGGTTCCTGCTGCTCGGCCGCTGGCTGGATGCGCGCGCGAAGCGCCGCACCCTCGATGCCCTGCACGAATTCATGAAGCTGCAGCCCCAGTCGGCGCGCCTGCTGCGCGACGGCGTCGAGGTCGAAGTTCCCCTCGCGCGCGTCGTCGTCGGAGACATCGTGATTCTCCGCCCCGGCGAACGCGTCCCCGTCGACGGCGTCGTTCTCACCGGCGTCACCTCCATCGATGAATCGCTGATCACCGGCGAATCTCTCCCAGTCACGCGAAAGCCTGGCGACCGCATCATCGGCGGATCGCTCAATTTCGACGGCGCGCTCGAATACCGAGCCACCTCCATCGGTTCCGACAGCGTTCTCGGCCAGATGATGCGGCTCGTCGAAGAGGCGCAATCGTCGCGCGCCCCAATGCAGCAGCTCGCCGATCGGGTCAGCGCCGTCTTCGTTCCCGTCGTGCTGGTCCTGGCGTTGGCAACGTTCTTTATCTGGATTTTCGCCGGTGGTGGATCCGGCCGCGCTTTTGCCGTTTCTGTCGCCGTACTCGTCATCGCCTGTCCCTGCGCCATGGGACTCGCGGTTCCCGCCGCCCTCACCGTCGCCATCGGACGAGGCGCGCAACTCGGCGTGCTCTTCAAAGGCGGCGAAAGCCTCGAGCGCCTTGCGCGCGTTGACACGCTCGTCCTCGACAAAACCGGCACGCTGACCGAAGGCAAACCCGAAGTGACGGCCATCCACGTGATCACCGGTTCAACCGAAGACGAGGTCCTCGCTCTCGCTGCGGCTCTTGAGCGCCGCTCCGAGCATCCACTCGCGCGTGCCATCCTCAGCGCCGCGGAAAAGCACAACCTCCCCGCACCTGCTGCAGAGCAAGTCCAGGCCGTTCCCGGCAAAGGCATTCAGGGCCTCGTTGGTGGTGCCCGCGCCGCAGCCGGCAATGCGGCTCTCATGCAGGAACTCGGCGTCGCCCTCCCTGAGAACGGAGCCACCGAACCCGGAACCACCGCGATGTACGTTGCCCGGGATGGCCGGCTGCTCGGGCTGATCGAAGCCCGCGACACCCTCCGCACATCCGCTGCCGACACGATCACTCGGCTCCGCCGCCTCGGCATCCACACCGCTATGCTCACCGGAGACACCGCGTCGACCGCCGATGCGATCGCCCGCGCTGCGGGCATCGACCAGGTCTGGGCTGGCCTCCTGCCCGATCAAAAGCTCGACAAGATTCGCGATCTTCAGCGGCAAGGTCATCGCGTTGCTATGGCAGGCGACGGCATCAACGACGCCGCAGCCATTTCCCAGGCGGACGCTGGCCTTGCCATGGGCACAGGCGCCGATCTAACCCGCGAAGCAGGCGATGCGATCCTCCTCCACGGCGAACCTCGACAGATTCTCGATGCCCTGCTGCTGGCACGCCAGACCCTGCGCGTCATGCGCGAGAATCTCGGCTGGGCCTTCGGTTACAACCTGCTGGGAATTCCCATCGCCGCCGGTGTTTTGTATCCGGCCTTCGGCATTCTGCTCAGCCCCGCTATCGCCAGCGCTGCCATGGCCCTCAGCTCGGTCAGCGTGCTCTCCAACAGTCTCCGCCTGCGCCGCTTTACTCCACGGTAAACTGGAAGCGGACCTCGACCGTGCGCATCCTCAACCGATACATCCTGCTGGAAGTCCTTTCGCACGCGGCGATCGGGGGCGCGATCTTCACCTTTGTCCTCTTCATCCGTTACCTCCCGCACCTGCTGGAGATGATCGTCCGCAACAGCGCTTCGCTCGGTTCGATCGTCGAAATTGTCTTCTTCACCCTCCCCGACATGTTCACGGTCACCATTCCCATGGCCGTGCTCGTTGGCATCCTCCTGGGCCTCAGCCGTCTCGCCGCCGACAGCGAAATCACCGCCATGCGCGCCTCCGGCATCGGCGTTTGGACCTTTGTTCGCGTCGTCGGCATCGTCGCCATCGCTGCGTGGGGCATCAGCATGCTCGACACTCTGGTCCTTGCACCGAAAGCGGCCGCAGCCATGCGCCGCCTCGAAGCCTCTCTGGCCAACGCCCAGGCTTCCTACGAAGTCCAGCCGCGCGTCTTCTATGAGGATTTCAAGGATTACGTGCTCTACGTTCAGGATGTGCGCTCGGGCGCCGGTGCGGCCAACTGGCGCGGAATTTTTCTCGCCGACGTCACCAATCCCAGAGCCCCCAAAATCACCACCGCCGATCGGGCGACCGTCGTCAATGGCCCCAACCAGACCATCACCATGCGTCTGCGCGACGGCACTGAAAGCGAGACCGTCCCCGGCCAGCCGGATCAGTACACCGTCTCCACCTTTGCGCAGACCGACCTGCCGCTGCAGGCCGGCTCGCAGGAGGATGTCCGCCTCGGCCGCAGCGATACGCCGATCCTCGCGATGAGCAATCGCGAGCTCCTGGATCGCACCCACGGCAAGAACGGCCGCACCTACGAAATTGAATTTCAGAAGCGGCTCGCATACCCCGCAGCCTGCCTCGTCCTCATGCTGGTCGGCGTCCCGCTCGGCATTTCGTCGCGGCGCGGCGGCAAGGGCGCTGGCTTTGTCCTCACCATCGCTCTGGTCTTCATTTATTACTTCCTGTCCTCCACGGGCACCGCCCTCGCGCACCAAAACAAAATCCCCGCGTTTCTCGGTGTCTGGCAAGCGAACCTGCTCTTTGCCCTCTGCGGCATCGTCCTCCTGCGCCAGATGGCCACCGGTGGCGCGGCCCTTTCCGCGCTCACCTCTCTCGGCAACTGGTTCCGCCTGCGAGCCGAAGAATCCACCGCCTCAGCCGGCCCTGTCCGGCTCTCTGCCCGCAAGCGCGCTACCCGCGGCCGCTTTCCCCTCATCCTCGACGAGTATGTGCTGCGCGAGTTCTTCATGACATTTGTGATGGTTCTGGTTACATTTGTCATGCTCATGCTCATCTTCACGTTCTTTGAGCTGCTCAGCGACATCATCAAAAACAAAACCCCGCTGGTCACGGTGGGCGAATACCTCATCAATCTCACGCCCAGCATGATTTACCTCATCACCCCGCTCAGCGTTCTCATCGGGGTCCTCGTGGTCTTTGGCATCATGAACCGCAACAGTGAGCTCACCGCGATGAAGGCCACCGGCATCAGCCTCTATCGCATTACCGTGCCTGTCGTCGCCATTGCCGCGGTGCTTGCTGTCTCGCTCTTCATGTTCGACGAGCTGTACCTGCCTCAGGCCAATCGCAGGCAGGAGGCGCTGCGCAACGTCATCAAGGGCAAGCCCGCCGAGACCTTCGAGCACCCCGGCCGCAAGTGGATCTTCGGCCAGCAGCATCCCGGCCGCCCCAACCGCATCTTCTATTACGAGTACTTCGACTCCGACATCGATACCTTCGGCAATATTTCCATCTTCGAGTTCAACCCTGGATCCTTCACGATCGCCAAACGCATTTTTGCTTCTACCGCCCACTGGGAGCCGAACCTGAATACCTGGGTCTTTGAAGACGGATGGGAGCGCACTTTCAACGGGTCCACTGTTACCTATGAGACTTTCCCCGTCAAAACATTTCGCGAAATCTCCGAGCAGCCCACTTACTTCAAGAAAGAAGTGCGCCAATCCTCAGAGATGAACTTCGGCGAGCTCTCCACCTATATCCACGACCTGCGCCAGAGCGGTTTCAACACCGTGCCTCTGCGCGTGCAGCTGAATCACAAGATCGCCTATCCGCTCATCACGTTGGTCATGGCGATCCTGGCCATCCCCTTCGCCCTTTCCATGGGCAAGCGCGGATCGCTGTCCAGCATCGCTGTCGCCATCGGCGTGGCCATCGCTTATTTCGTGGTTTCGGGCTTCTTCGAAGCGATGGGCAACGTCAGCTGGCTGCCCGCGTTTCTTGCCGCATGGTCTCCCGACTTTCTCTTTGGACTCGCCGGCGCCTGGCTGCTTCTCCGCACTCCCA
This sequence comes from Acidobacteriaceae bacterium, assembly GCA_049696575.1. GTDB lineage: Bacteria > Acidobacteriota > Terriglobia > Terriglobales > Acidobacteriaceae > Palsa-343. Next base: position 15,517 of record JBAVUB010000437.1, read on the forward strand.
CATAATTCAAAATGTTCAGAAACCTCAGACCGCTGTTTCCCTATATGCGCCGCTACTGGCGCGGCTATCTGTGGGGCTGTCTCTGCACCGTCCTCGCCAACGCCATCTGGGTGCAGTTCCCGCGGGTCATCGGCGTCGCCATCGGCGATATGACCGTTCGCGTCACGGTGGGCAAGATCTTCGGCTATGCCGCCCTGGTCATGGGCGTCACTGTCGCCCACGGCATCCTGCTCTACTACATGCGCTGGATCATCATCGGCATCTCGCGCGATATCGAGTTCGACCTGCGCAACGACCTCTTCGCGCAACTGGAAAAGCAATCCGCCTCGTACTACCAGGAACACCGCACCGGCGACATCATGGCCCGCATGACCAATGACCTGGCCGCTGTGCGCATGCTCCTCGGTCCGGCCATCATGTACACCGCGAACACGGTGCTCTTCTTCGCCGGTGCGCTCTATTTTCTGTTGCGCATCAGTCCTCTCCTGACCCTCACCGCGCTGGCACCGATGCCTCTGGCCAGCATCTTCATCCAGTTCATGGGCCGCAGGATTCACGAGCGCTTTGAGCGCATCCAGGCCATGTTTTCGGACATCTCCGCCCAGGCGCAGGAAAATTTCTCCGGCGCCCGCCTCGTTCGCGCCTTTGCTCAGGAAGAAGCGCAAGTCAAAGCTTTCGAAACCTCCAACCGGGAATACATCCGCCGCGCTCTCCGCCTGGTGCGCCTCATGGGCATGCTCTGGCCCACCCTCGAATTCATGCTTGGGTTAGCCATGGTGATCTCCCTTCTCGTCGGCGGCCACGAGGTGCTCACCCACCGCATCCACCTCGATGATTTCGTCACCTTTACCACCTACCTGCTGATGCTCACCTGGCCCATCATCGCCCTCGGCTATGTCGTCAACCTCTTCGAGCGCGGCACCGCTTCGGTGCTCCGCATCCATGAGTTGCTGATCGCGAAGCCCACCATCGACGACCGCGACGCGGCCCTCGTCGCGCAGTCCTTTGAGATTCACGGCGACCTCGAATTCCGCGATTTGCACTTCGCTTACCCAGCGGAAAACGGCACCGCCGTCGAAGTGCTCCACGGCATTTCGCTCAGGATTCCCGCCGGCACCAGTCTCGCCCTGGTCGGCCCCACCGGCTCCGGCAAGTCGACGCTGGTCAGCCTCATCCCGCGCATCTGCGATGCTCCTCCAGGCGCTGTGCTCATCGACGGCCGTCCCATCCGCGATTACCCACTCGATGCTTTGCGCGCCGCGATTGGCTTCGTGCCCCAGGAGACTTTTCTCTTCAGCACCACGATCCACGACAACATCGCGTTCGGCATCCCTGGCGCCTCTGCATCCGACGTCGCTCGCGCCGCCGAAGCCGCGCATATTCGCGAAGAATTCAGCCTCTTCCCCAACCGCTTCGAAACCGCCGTCGGTGAGCGGGGCCTCACCCTCTCCGGCGGCCAAAAGCAGCGCACCGCGCTGGCCCGCGCCATTCTGCGCAACCCGCGCATCCTCATCCTCGACGATGCCCTCGCCAGCGTTGACACCTATACCGAAGAACGCATTCTGGAAGAACTGCGCAATGTTATGGCGGGACGCACCACCATCCTCATCTCCCACCGCATCTCCACCGTCCGCCATGCCGATCGCATCGCTGTGCTGGTCCGAGGCCGTATCGCCGAACTAGGCACCCACGAGCAGCTGCTGGAAATAAACGGCTACTATGCAGGCCTCTTCCAGAAGCAGCTTCTCGAAGAAGAGCTCGCCGTCACCCACTAAAACCCAGGCGCCTACGCGCTCCAGCTTGAACTAGCCGGCTCCTGCTCGAGGGTCCGCGTCCCTGCCGACATCATCATCTGCGCCGGCGGTCCATCCGCATCACCCAGCAGGCGCAGAACCTCCGGATCGTGAGCCGCTACATTCCAGGCTTCCCGCACATCGCGGATGCAGCCGATCGCCTCCCGGAACCGGTCCGCCGACTCCAGCCTCGATCCATCCAGGCACAGCGCGAAAATGGCCGTGTAGAACTCTGACAGCGCCTTCGCCGAATTTCCACCCACATCCATGCGCAGCCGCGACTGCAGATGCATCAGGATCTCCAGCACCCGCGCGATCGCAGTCCGGCGATTCTCCTTGTTATGGTTTTCGGCCGCCGTGATCGCCTGATACAGAAATCGCACCATTCCGTCATAAAGCGCGACAATCAATTCCACCGGATTCATGCCGGCGACTGCCTGCTGCTGGTAATTCATGTTCCTCCGTGATTTATCCCGCTATCCGCCAGGGTTCTCGTTGTACCCGGTGATCGCGCTGTACAGCTCGCTCACCGCCAGCAGCTGCTGGGGAATCTCCTCAAGCGTGTAGTTCGCAGCGTTCAGCTCCGTGGTCAGCTGCGCCTGCTGCGCGCTGATGGTTTTGTCTTCGTTCGTAATGTTGGTATTCAGGGCCGACTCCTCGGTCGAATTCTGCTGCAGCGCCAGATACACTGCGCCCGTCGGTCCCGCGCTGCCAAGATTGTTCAGAGTGGTCGTGAAGTTCGCCCCAAACGACGTATAGCTCGTGCTGGTCTGAAAGAAATTCATCGCATCCTGAAAATTGCTGTTCAGCACGCCGTCCAGCGTGCTCCCGTCCAGCGTGATCGTCCCATCCTGATTCGCCGTAATCCCCAGCTGCGACAGCGAGGTGATCGCCCCCGACGACTGCGTGAAGATCAGCCCTTCCTGCAACTGCTCCTGCATGGTGGCGAGGGCTGAATTGCCGTAGAGCGGCTCCGGTTTGCCCGACGAGTCGCTGCCTTCCTGGGTCTTGATATCCCCGATCACCGTGTTGTACGCAGTCACGAACGTGTTGACCGCCGATTCCACGTCGCTGTTGTTGTTGGTGATCTCCACCTGTACCTGCTCGCCGGTCGTCGGGGCGCTGAGCAACTGCATGGTCACCCCCGGAATCGCGTCCGTCACCGTGTTCGTCGCACTGGTCGTCGAGACGCCATCGACCGTCAGCTGGGCATCCTGTCCCTTCTGCGCCTGGCTGATGTTCACCGCCGTGCTTGCCGTCGCATCCTCCAGCTCGCTGGAGTCGATGGTCACCGCGCCCGCCGCCCCGCTGGTATCGCTCACCAGAGAAAGCTGTTGTCCTGTGGAGCCGGTCACCACATTCGCCTGCACTCCATAATCGCCGTCATTGATGGCCCTGGCCAGCGTCGCCAGCGTGTTGTTGGCGGGAATCTTGTTCCCGTCGCCGTCCAATGCCGTGCCATCGGAAATCGTGATCGCCTGCCCGCCGATTGAGAGGCTCCCGCTCAGCGTGTCGCTCGCCCCCACCACGCCGCTCGCGTACGAATACGTTTCCGCTACGTTGCCCACCACCACCGTATGGCTCCCGGCCACCGCCGCCGCGGTCGCGCTGGTCAGCGCCAGCACCGAGGTGTCCGAGCTTGAGCCTTCCTTTTCCTCAAAAACGCCCGTGAAATCGCTCAGCGCGTTCAGCGCCGTCGACAGCGAGCTCAGGTCTTTTCCCATGCTGGTCAGCGCCGTGTCCTGCGACTGCAGCGCGGTCAGCTGGTTCTTCCACGGCGTCTCCACCACCTGCAGGTTCGCCACGATCGCACTCACCGTGGTCGAAACGTTAAACCCCTGCCCGCTGGTCGGGGAGCCAAATGCGATGCCGACGTTCCCCATAATCCTGTTATCGGCCCTTTCCGGGCGGTCCATCAACCCGCCCTCTGTTGTGTACACGTTGTGGGCCGCGGCGCAAACTGCACAATTAAAACCACCTAAGAAAAAACGGGGAGTCTAAGCCCAAATCCCGGGTGAGCTGGGTATTGCTCGCCAGAGGTGGGTGGCTCCCCGCCTGTTCAACTGCCGTGTCCGCGGTCCCGTCCAAGGCCGGCCCAGAACCGCGTCCGCGCTCCCTTCGCGCTCCCTTACTGCAGCAGCTTGGTCACCATCTGCTGCGTGCTGTTGGCCTGGGCCAGAGCGCTGATGCCGGTCTGGGTCAGGATTTCGTACTTCGACATGTTGGACGTGGCCGATGCATAGTCCGTCGCCGTGATCGTGTTCTGCGCAGAAGTGATGTTCGTCATCTGCGAACTGGCGATATTCGATGCCGCGGTCAGCGTGTTGATGTTCGCGCCCACCTGGCCGCGCTGGAAAGCGACGGCGTTGATGGCGTTGTCAATGGTTTCCAGAGCAGCTTCGGCATCCGCCTGGTTGTTCAGGTTGGTGCCCGTCAGGCTGGTGCCCGCGCCCGCGCCGGACAGCGTCCCGCCGGTCCCCGTCACTCCGCCCGCAGTCGTGGTGACCTGTGTGCCCAGATGCGAGGTTGAACTCGGCGCCGCCGAGGTCCCCACACTGCCATCGGTCAGGGTGCCGACCGTGACGTTGTAGTTCTGGCTGCCGGCGCTGGTTCCGTCACTGGTGTAGACGTTCACTCCGCCCGTGACTGGAGTTTCCTGCGATGCTGCCTGCGAGGTCGCCTCGGCCACCGTGAATCCGGTGTAACCGGCCGCCACTCCCGCCTGCGTCAGACCGATGCTCAGGTTGCCCACCGTCGCGTCTGCCGCGGTTGTGTCCCAGGAGACCTTGAAGTCCCCTGCTGCGGTTCCCGTATCCAGCGCGGCTTGCACCGTGCTGACCAGGTTCGCGCTGGTCACCCCATCCAGGTCGATGGCGACCGGCGACTGAGCGACCGAAGACAGGCTGGGTGTCACGCTGAAGTTGCCCATCACCGTGTTCGAGGTGCCGACGTTGGTGACGGTTTGCGTGGATTGCCATACCGCATTCGTGGTGGTGCCGTTGGCCAGCGCGACCGAGCCGAAGCCCGCCGCCAGACCTGCCGCGCTCACCCCCACGCTCAGGACCCCTGTGCCGCTGGTGGGCACATAGGTAACCGTATAGTCCCCGGCGTTGGCGCCCCCCGCCTGGTTGCCCAGAGCGGTGTTCACCGCGCTGATCAGAGCTGCCCCTGAGTTCGCTGTGCTCACGCCCCCGGTCAGGTCGACCGTGACCGCAGGCGACGTAACCGCACCCGTGGTCAGGTTCGTTTTCTGGGTGGTCAGAGTGATTTTGCCTCCCAGCGTCTCGCCGTCGGCCACCGACATGGTGCCCGCGGATTGTGTGGATTGCGTAACCCCGGCGGTCGACGATCCGATGATCCCGATCACGGGGTTGCTCGCCTGGCTGCTGATGCCGACGCTCAGTTGGCCACCGCTGTAGGCTACGGTGTATTGCCCCTGGTTGACGCCTCCGCTCTGGTTGCCCAGAGCGGTGTTCACTGCGGCCACCAGCCCGGCCGTGGTCTGGCCCGCCAGCGTCACCGTTGAGGTCGTCGTGGACGTGGCCGCGGCGGTTGCCCCGGTCACCGTGCCGGTATTGGCGTTGATGCTGGTGATGCCTGCGCCCATCAGCCCGGTCCCGCCCGCTGTCGAGATCCCGATGCTCAATGCGCCGCTCCCGGAGTTGTAGCTGGCGGTGTAGTTCGACCCCAGCGTATTTTGGACGTACTGCAGCATGTCCGACGTCGTGAGTCCGCTGAAATTCAGGACTGTCGGTGTGTTCGCTGCATTCACAACCGGCGTCACCTGACTGGCAGCGCCGCCGTCATTCGCGACCGCGATGGCCGTGAGACCCGCGCTCGTGCCCGCAGCCGAGAGGCCGATGCTGAGCTGACCGGTGGTGGTGCTGTAGCTAACGGCGTAGTCCGCCGCGGCCCCGCCTGCCCCGGTAATAAGGCCCGAGATCGTGGTCGCCAGGCTTGAGCTGGCCGTGCCGCTCAGCGTGATGTCATTGGCTTGATCGCCGCCGGTCGGAGTAATGGTGAGGCCGCCCGACAGTGCGCTGCCGTTAACAACCGTCGTGGTCCAGACCTCGGCGGCGCCGGAGCCGCTGTGGCCCCAGACG